>JBLNBI010000361.1:0-7981 GCA_050259815.1 Actinomycetota bacterium
GCCCTCCCAGCCCTCCTCCTCTTCTTCGCCGAGGGGCGTGATGACCGGATTGATCAGGACGGTCATGGGCACGGGCTCCGCCTCCGGATAGCGGACGCTTTTCTCGAAGCCGAAGACAACCACCTGGCTGCTGATGCCCACCTGGGTCGCAGCCAGCCCAACGCCGCCGGCGACGGCCATGGTGTCGAACAGGTCGGCGATGAGCCCATGCAGTTCGGGGGTATCGAAATCCCGCACCGGTTCGGCCACCTGCAGCAGCCGGGGATCGCCCATTTTCAGTATCGGCAGGGAAGCCATGTCGAGTCGCCTTTGGAACGGTAATTTTGCCAGGCTCACTTACTGAACCCTGGGCACGTTATCCTTGGACCCCAAATTATCGCTTCAAACTCCGGAAGAACCCATGCTTCACCCCGCCACCATCATCTACCACGGCGAATGCCCGGACGGCTTCGGTGCCGCCTATGCCGCCTGGCGCCGCTACGGCGCCCGGGCCGACTATGTCCCGATGCACCATGGGGAACCATGGCACCCCCTCGGCCTGGCAGACCGGGACGTGTCCATTCTGGATTTCTCATTTCCCCCGGATGAGCTCATCGCCATGGCGGAAGTGGCCCGCTCCGTCTATCTCCTGGACCACCATGCCACTGCCCGCTCTCCTTGGGCCGACATGCTGGAGCCAGCCCCCGGCGCCGAGAGCCTTGCCATCCACCGCCACCCGGAATTGCCGTTGACCGTCGCCTTCGACCTGGACAAATCCGGTGCCCGCCTGGGCTGGGAGCATTTCCACCCCACCGAGCCGCTTCCCCTTGCTCTAGCCCACATCGAGGACCAGGACCTCTGGCGCTTCCGGCTGCCCGAAACCCGCCCCTTCTGCCGGGCCCTGCGCCTGCAACCCTACGATTTCGAGGCATGGGACCGCATCGTTCGCCAGGCCGACTCGCCCGAATCCCCCCTCCATCGCGACATGGTTCGCGAAGGCGAGGCCATCGAGGGCTTCTGCGCCCTGGAAGTGGAAAGGCTCGGCAACAGCTCTCTCGTCATGCCGGTCAGCCTCAAAGGCGAACCGGTGGATTCCCTCCAGGCACTGCGCCACGGCCTGCCGATCATCACCGACCCCGAAGGGAACTGGCGCGCCGTGTCCGGCCTCGCCATCAACGCCAACGGGGCCTTCGCCTCGGACCTGGGCAATCACCTGGCTCAGCGCAGCGGCACCTTCGGGCTCATCTGGCAACTGGGCAGCAACGGCGACGTCCGGGCATCCCTGCGAGCCTGCGGCCGTGTGGATGTGGCGGCTATGGCCCAGAACTACGGGGGCGGCGGCCACCCCAATGCAGCCGGCTTCCGGATGCCCCTGCAACGTTTCATCGACGAAGTCCTGAACGCCTCCGTCCCTCCGTCAGTCTGATCCGGCCAGCGCTTTGCCCCGACTCAAAATCATGGATTCCCCCTACGTCTCAACCTATCTCGGCAACCGATTTTTTCTCACCCGCCCCCACATCGACGACGTGGCCATCGAAGACATCGCCCACGGGCTCGCCTACCAGTGCCGTTTCAACGGCCAGACCAGTACCTTCTACTCCGTCGCCCAGCACAGCCTGATGGTCATGGGCCTGGTGCCGGAATCCGAGCGCCTGCCGGCCCTGCTCCACGACGCGGCCGAAGCCTACCTCGGGGACATGGTGAAGCCCCTGAAGAACCTCTTTCCGGAATTCAGCGCCATCGAGGCCCGGGTGATGGAAATCATCGGCCATCGTTTCGGCGTCGATCTGACGCGGCTGCATCCAGCCATCAAGGAAGCGGACCTGGTAGCCCTGGCTACCGAGAAGCGGGATCTCATGCCCCACTCCACGGAACCGTGGACCTATATCAGCGGCATCGAACCTCTGCCGGAAAGGATCGCCCCCATGGGGCCGGCGGAAGCCAAATCGGCCTTCCTGGAGGCCTTCATCCAACTGAGCCGCTGAGGACTGCCCAGGCCGATTGTGAAGTCCGACTTCAACACCCTGGCGTAAGCCATGGTTTTACCGTCAGATTTCTTGCTTATCCACATTTCCTGTGGATAAGCTTGGGGGAAAGACCTGGGAAAGGTCGCCAAGTCTCGGTTTCGTAAAGATTTCGCCTGCTCTGCCGAAACTTTACGCAGCGCCACCCACTATGCCATTAGCAATAAACGGGAGACTCTTAATCAAGGGAGCGCCGCAACTCCTCGGAGGATTGGGAGAGGCGCCACCGCCCCGGAGCGACGGGGTCGACTTCCCGCCGGGGCTGCCCGGCCAACTCATCGGCGAACCGGTTCGGGAGAGAGGCTCCATCCAAACCAAAATACACTCTTGCGTCGGCAAGAAATTTTTCTAGGGACTCGTACTTCATTTGCTGACACCCACCCTGTTGCTACAAAAACAGGCAATTACAACGTTCCGTATCGGGACCAAGATAAAGTCCGGTCCCGGGCAGTTCAAGTAACGGTTTGCAACAGTTTGTAGCAGTCCGGGAAAGGCTCGGGAAACTCCCCCAACGGCGGCCGGCCTAATAACTGATTCCCCAGCCCGGAACTTCACCAAGGGGGAAAAGGAGAGTTCCATGCGAACACCATGGATTGCCACGATCGCCGCCGCCATTGCCTTGGCCGGCTGCGCCACGCCAGCGGAGCAGGCGGCCCAGATGGAGCGGCAGATGGACCGCTACGTCCAGATTTACGGGCCGGCCTGCGAAAAATTGGGATTCCAGCGGGACACGGATAGCTGGCGCAATTGCATCCTGCGCCTCGCCCATGAGGACAACACCCTGCGCTACGGAAGCTACCCCGCCAGCACCACCTGCATGGGTGGCCCCGGCCTGGTGCACTGCACGACCTTCTAATCTCCCCCGCTACTCCACCAGCCGGTGCTGCTTCGCCGCCCAGGGGGCGACAGGGCTCTTGCCCGCCCATAGCCCAAGGCGCCGGACCTTGGCCATGAATTCCGCCTCCGAGTAGCGCTGCCGGTCGGCGGACGGCCACTCCTTTGACTGCTGGGGATCGTGCCAAGCCCAGCCTGCCGCCACCTGGGCCAAGCCCACATCGACAGTCTGGGGACAGGTCGCCTGCACACAGTCGGCTCCGGACACCCATACCCGGGCCCAGGTACGGCCGAACCGATCCTTCTGGACATCCGCCAGACGCACGTCCCTGCCGGAAACCAACGCCCCCAGATTGCTCTTGGCCTGCCCGGCGAAATCCTGGTAGGACTCCGGCGCATCGATGCCGAGCAGACGGACCCTCATCTGCTCCCGCCCATTGACCACGACGGTCAAGGCATCGCCCTCATTGACCTCAGCGACGCGCCCTATCAAGTCGGCCGCAGCCGGAAGGGGCAGAACCCAAGCCAACATCCATAGCCAGTTCGATTTCACGATTGACCTCCCTATTAGCAATGGTTATCGCCATGCCGATAGACTGGCGACCTTTCTGACTTTGGCATACGGCGCCCCGGCAAGTTCGCCCGGCAGGCCGGCCCCAAGGCTTGTCCCCGACAGGCCGACATCTGTATATTTATACAGATTAGCCTTCTACCCACCGATGCCCTTTACCCCTTTGGTGGGATAATGCCGCCTGCACCAGCCCTGCCGGACATTTCCCCACCCTCGCCCAGATGAGCCAGCCTATCCTCGAACCCGGAATGATGGTCGTCCACGGCAACCGCATGGAGGACCTGCGCGCCCTGACCGTGGGCTGGATGCAGCGCCATCCCCTTGCGCCCCTCGAAAACGAGCTTATCCTGGTCCACAGCAACGGCGTCGCCCAGTGGCTGAAGCTTGCCCTCGCCAAGAACGCCGGGGGGCCCGACGGGGGCATGGGAATCGCCGCCGCCATCGACGTCCAGCTCCCGGCCCGCTTCCTGTGGCAGGCCTACCGGTCGGTGCTGGGCGCCGGCGCCATCCCCGCCGAATCCCCCTTCGACAAGGAGCCCCTGACTTGGCGCATCATGGGCCTGTTGCCGGCGCTCCTCGACCGGCCCGACTTCGCCCCCCTGGCCGCCTACCTGGAAAAGGACCCGGACCTGCGCCGGCGCCACCAGCTTTCCGAGCGCCTGGCCGACCTTCTGGACCAGTACCAGGTCTATCGGGCCGACTGGCTGCGGGAATGGTCCCGGGGCGAGGATCGCCTCCTGGACGTCCATGGCAACCCCAAGCCCCTGCCGGAAGGCCAGGGCTGGCAGCCCCAGCTGTGGCGCGCCCTGGTAGCCGATATCGCGGCCGATCCGGCCACCGCGGATTCTCCCAGCCGGGCGGAGGTCCATGCCCGTTTCCTGGCCGCCGCCCAGGCCCTCGAATGCCGCCCCGCCGGGCTGCCCCGGCGGGTCATCGTCTTCGGCATCTCCTCCCTGCCGGCCCAGGCCCTGAACGCCCTGTCGGCCCTGTCCCGCTTCTGCCAGGTGCTGATGTTCGTCCATAACCCCTGCCAGCATTATTGGGGGGACATCGTCACCGGCAAGGACCTCCTCAAGGCTGCCCGCCGCCGCCATTCCCCCAAGGCCGGCATGCCCCTGGACGCAGACGACGCGGCCCTGCACCTGCACGCCCATCCGCTCCTGGCCGCCTGGGGCCGCCAGGGCCGGGACTACATCCGGCTCCTGGACGAGTTCGACGACCCGGAACGCTACCGCCACCGCTTCCTGATGGAAGGTCTCGATCCCTCCCTCCAGCGCATCGACCTCTTCTCCCCACCGGGGGCGCCCACCCTCCTCGGCCAACTCCAGGACGACATCCTGGAACTGCGCTCCCTGCCGGAGACCCAGGCCAGCCATCCACCGGCGGATGCCGCAACGGACGACTCCATCAGTTTCCACGTCGCCCATAGTCCCCAGCGGGAAGTGGAGATCCTCCACGACCAACTCCTGCACCGCTTCAACCTGGACCCCGACCTGCAGCCCCGGGACGTGATCGTCATGGTGCCGGACAT
This sequence comes from Actinomycetota bacterium, assembly GCA_050259815.1. Taxonomy (GTDB): domain Bacteria; phylum Pseudomonadota; class Gammaproteobacteria; order Burkholderiales; family Rhodocyclaceae; genus JAGTRP01. Next base: position 4,940 of record JBLNBI010000361.1, read on the forward strand.
CGATGTCTACGCCCCCCACGTCCAGGCGGTCTTCGGCCAGTTCGATGGCAGCGACCCGCGCCACATCCCCTTCACCCTGGCCGACCGCCGCCAGCGGGGCCACGAGCCACTCCTCATCGCCCTGGAGCACCTCGTCGCCCTGCCCGACAGCCGCTTCGCCGCCAGCGAGATCCTGGATCTCCTGGACGTGCCCGCCCTGCGCGCCCGCTTCGGCATCCGTGAGGAGGACGTTCCGGTATTGCACCGCTGGATCGACGGTGCCGGCATCCGCTGGGGTTTGAATTCCGTCCAGCGGGAATCCCTGGACCTGCCCACCGGGCTGGAGCAGAACACCTGGCGCTTCGGCCTGCGCCGCATGCTTCTCGGCTACGCCGTAGGCAGCGGCAGCGACTGGCAGGACATCGAACCCCACGACGAAATCGGCGGCCTGGACGCCGCCCTCCTGGGCCCCCTGGCCCTGCTCCTGGAGCGCCTCGAACAAAACTGGCAGCGCCTGCAAAAGCCTGCCGCGCCCAGCGAATGGGGCATCCGGCTACGGACCCTCCTCAAGGCTTTCTTCCTGCCCGCCGGGGAAGAGGACACCCTGCTCCTTACCCAGCTCGACTACCTCCTGGAGCAGTGGGAGAACGGCTGCGAGGCCGCCGGCTTCGACGAGGCCCTGCCCCTCAACGTGGCCCGGGAAGCCTGGCTCGGCAAGCTGGACCAGGGCAACCTCAGCCAGCGCTTCATGGCCGGGGCGGTCAATTTCTGTACCCTGATGCCCATGCGGGCCATCCCCTTCAAGGTGGTCTGCCTCCTAGGCATGAACGACGGCGACTATCCCCGTCCCCAGTCGGCGGCGGACTTCGACCTCATGGCCCGGGACTACCGGCCCGGCGACCGTTCCCGCCGCGAGGACGACCGCTACCTCTTCCTGGAGGCCCTGCTTTCCGCCCGGGAGCAGCTCTATATCAGCTGGGTGGGCAGGAGCGTCCGGGACAACAGCGAACGCCCGCCCTCCGTCCTGGTGGGCCAGTTGCGGGATCACCTGGACGCCGGCTGGCGCCTCGCCGACGGCGACGGCCCGCTGTCCCATGCCCTGACCCTGGAACACCCGCTCCAGCCCTTCAGCCCGGCCTATTTCGAGGCCTCGGACCCCCGCTACTTCAGCTACGCCCACGAGTGGCTGGGCCGCCACGCCCAGGCCGGCGGCAACCTGGTGGGCACCCCCAGCCTGTCCATCGGCGCCGGCTCGATCCTGCCCGCCCCGGAGCCGCTCCCCACCCTCGGCCTGGACATCCTCTCCCAGTTCCTGAGGAACCCGGTCAAGGCCTTTTTCACCCGGCGCCTCAAGGTCCATTTCGATGGGGACGGCGAAACCCTGGACAACGCCGAGCCCTTCACCCTCAATTCCCTGGATGAATACCAGCTGGGCGAATTCCTCATGAAGGCCGCCATCAACGGCAAGCTGGACGAGGCCGGCAGGATGCTCCAGAGGAAGGGCTGCCTGCCCATGGGCGGCCACGGCGAACTGATCCTGAAGAAGCTCTCCGCCCCCCTTCCCGACCTGGTGGCCCGCCACGAAGCCGCCCTCGCCGAATGGCCGAACCTCCAGCCCGAACCGGAACCCCTGGTCTTCAGCCACGGCGGCCTGCTGCTGGAAGACTGGCTGGGGCGCTTGAGGCGCAACCCCGCCGGAGACCCGGCCCTGGTGGTATCCATGGCCCGCAATGTGAAGAAGAAAAACGACCTTTTGTACCATCGGCTCCTGCCCCAGTGGGTCTCCCACCTGGCCGCCTGCGCCGTGGGACTCAACCTGACTTCGGTCCTGGTCGCAGCCGATCAAACCTTGACCTTCCCACCCATGGATGAGGAGTCGGCCCAAGAAGCCCTCGGCGCCTTGATGTCCGGCTGGCTGGCCGGCATGTGCGCCCCCCTGCCGGTGGCGCCCCGCACCGCCTTCCAGTGGCTCGGCAAGATAGGCAACGGCGAGGATGCAGCCGCGGCGGCGGCCCGTAGCGCCTATGAGGGCAATGACTATCAGTCCCTGGGGGAATGCGGCTATTGCCCCTATCTGACCCGGCAATATCCCAGCTTCGACTCCCTCGCCGCCGACGGCCAGTTTGGGGAGTTAGCCCAGGCCCTCTACGGTCCCTTCCACGCCCTGCTGAAGCCGGCCGGGGACGACGCCAAGCCCAAGCGGAGCCGGTCGTGAGCGTCGCCGACAACCTCAATCCCCTTGAACTGCCCCTGCACGGCAGCCGCCTCATCGAGGCCAGTGCCGGCACCGGCAAGACCTTCACCATCGCCGCCCTCTACCTGCGGCTGGTACTGAAGCACGGCGGCGAGAATGCCTTCGTCCAGGAGCTGCTGCCCCCGGACATCCTGGTGGTGACCTTCACCGATGCCGCCACCAAGGAATTGCGGGACCGCATCCGGCTCCGACTCACCGAGGCCGCCCGCCATTTCCGCGGCAGCCTGGAGAAGCCCGATCCTTTCCTGACCAACCTGCGGAAGGATTACCCGGAAGCCGACTGGCCCCGCTGCGCCCGCCGCCTGGAAATCGCCGCCGAGTGGATGGACGAGGCTGCCATTTCCACCATCCACGCCTGGTGCAACCGCATGCTGCGGGAACACGCCTTCGACAGCGGCAGCCTCTTCGCTCAGAACCTGGAGGCGGACCACAGCGAGCTGTTCCTGGAAACAGTACGGGACTACTGGCGCATCCACTGCTATCCCCTGGCGGGCGCCGGGCTGGAATGGGTGCTGGAGCGCTGGCAGGACCCGAAGACCCTTTCCCGCCAGCTGGTCATCGATCCGGCCAATCCGGACCCCGGGCCGGCCCAGCCGCCCCTCGGCGAGGTGTTCGAAACCATCCACCGGCGCCGCCAGGAAGTCCTGACGCAGCTGAAGGCCCCCTGGGCGGATTGGGCGGAAGAACTCCAGTCCCTCCTCGACGACGCTGTCGCCAGGAAGGCGGTCCATGGCACCAAGATCCAGGCCCGCTACTACAACCCGTGGATCGAGAGCTTCAGGTCCTGGGCCCGGGACCCTGCCCAGGAT
>JBLNBI010000362.1:0-3809 GCA_050259815.1 Actinomycetota bacterium
CGGCGGACAGCGGCACCTCGCTCCTTACCGATGCCACCCCCCAGCAGCCGGCAGGAGCCATGACCAAGGCCCTCGCCGCCGGTGGAGTTTCGACTGACACGCCTCAACTCGCCACTCAAGAAACTCCCCAACTCTCCGAACTCGACCACGCCCTGGCGTGGGCCGCTGGCAAGCCCCAGTACCTGGGAGGCGTCGGCATCTCCGAGACGCAGCGACAGCAGACCATTCTCAACGACTTCCGCAAGGCGCAGGCCGGCGGCACGTCGCTTCTGTCCGATGCCAATGTGCAGCCGACCATCGAGGCCGCCACAGAACCAGTGAAAGGGGGAGTGCCGAATGAAGTGCCCATGTTGCGGCAAGAAGTCGGCGGGCCGCAGGGACAAGTGCCCGCAGTGCGGGGCGAAACTGTAAAGGGAGGAGGTGATCTGAATGCCCAAGAAACCGACCGGCAAGAGTGGCAGGGGGGGCGTCAGGAACTGCTGAACCCGTCAGCGGGGGCGGCTGTTGCCCCCGCTCTCCAGGACAATTCCGGCATTGCTGCCGTTGATCATACACCTGCCCCATCGCCTACCCTATTGCCCGCCACCGTGGAGGGGCGCACCGCTGCCCCTTCCCCTGCCGGCAATCGGCGGGTGCTGGACCCGACCAAAGATACCCTGCTGGTGGCCGTGGCCAAACTGGGGGGCGTCAGCCGGCAGGAGCTTGGCCAGCAAGCGGGCAGCGGCAAGGAGTTGGCCGGCACCCTGAACCTGCTGGCGGGCAAGGAGGCCCGGGGTTTCATGCACGTGGTTTCCACCAAGGGGCTGCCCCTGGACACCATGCGCGAAAAACTCGTGGAGCACGGCTATCTACCGGAGGGGGCCACAATAAACGATCTGATCGACCGCCTCGACGACGCGCAGCGGGGCCGGTCTCACTATTCCACCTCCGCCGATTTCGAGGCGGATGCCAACAATGCCTACGACGCGGAAGTGCAGCGCCGCCTTGAGGCGCACCTGGCCGGCATGACGGACGAGGATCACGCCGACCTGGCCCGTAACCAGTGGCTGGATGAACAGGCGGGACTGCTGGCAGATGCCGGCGATATCCTCGACGAGTATCTGGCCGGCTTTGACGAAGAGCAGATGACCGCTGCCGACTGGCAGGAGGTTGAAAACGATTTCAGGAGGGCGCTCGATGAAGGTGAACAGTCTGCGGAAAAAACCGGGAGTACGGAAACCGCCGCCGAGCCGGGAAGCGCAGGAAGCCGCCCGGCAGATACGGGAGAAACGAGACTCCCTGCCGCCGGACCAGCGGGAGGCGTTCATGCAGTCGGTGCGGGCCATGCTGCGGGCGAAGATCAGAAAGCTGGAGGGGAAAAGGTAACGCCGCAGGCGTCTCCTCTCGACACCATCCGGACCATGGAGCAGGAAGCCCGCACGGCGCTTGACGGCTTGCAGCACGATCTGGATCTGAACGTGTTCCCTGCCACCGAGGGGAGTGCGGCGGCAATGCTGCAAGAAGGCTGGGGGCTCGATGCCCACAATCCCCTCCGGGATGAGACGTCGAGTGAACGGGACGCCCGAATGCAGTACAAGAAGAACATGGCCCAGGCGGAGAAGACCTACCATGCCGCGAAGGAGTTGCGGGCCATGGTGGATGCCATGAACGATATGGCGGCGAATCTCGGCAAGGATAGTCGGAAGTGGAGCGAGGCCCGCACCAGTTCCATGGAGGCGTCGGAGCGGTACGAAAACCGGTACGGCAAGGAACCGGCGAAGCAGTTGCGGGGACTGGCGGTGCGTAATGCCAAAAAAACCGAGATCCCACCTGTAAAACCGCAACAGGAGCGGGTTTCGGAGCCGGCTTCCAAATCTGCCCCAGAAAAGGCCGTAGAGGTTCAGACCATAGCTGAACCTGCCCCGGCCAAGGGCTTTGGGAATTCCAACACCGTCTTTACCAGCGACAAGGCCGATCGTGCCCGGGCTATCCTCAAATCGAAGCTGACTCAGTTGAACGCCGGCCTCGATCCGGAGATGATTCAGGCGGGGATCGACCTTGCCGGCTACTACATCGAAGGGGGAGCCCGTTCCTTCGCTGCCTACTCGAAAAAGATGGTGGAGGATCTGGGTGAGGCAATCCGCCCGTTCCTCAAATCGTTCTACCTGGCCGTGCGCAACTATCCCGGTTTCGACAAGACCGGCATGGAGACCGAGGCGCAGGTTGAATCGTCCCTTGAGGTACAGAAGGTGGAGGCGGCGATCGCCCCCCTGAAGAAAGCGCCCAAGGGGGAGCGCCGGCTACGGGGCGATTACGGCGTGAAGCATATCGATGCCTATAGCGATGCCGGTGAAAAGGCAAAGGCCGCGTTTCTCGCCGACGCCCGGGGATTCCTCAAGGATGTAGCGGCCCAACTCACTGCCGAGGGGTGGAGCTCGGAAAAGGTGCATGTCAGTGAAGGAGGCGTTGCCGTCAGCGGCGACGTGTCCCTGGTGGCCTTCAAGGACGGCCAGAATCACGGTATCTATGTCACCATCGGCGGTGGCGTCGGTCTTCCCATGGTGTCCGAGTCCCCCTCCAATGTCCGGATCATGTACCGGGCCAATACCCGCAAGGACAAGTACGGCGGCAAGGTGAACCGCTGGGATGCCCCGTGGAACGTCACCAGCGGCGACCTGGCGGCAATGCTGGTGGCCGAGGCGAATCGGTGGGAGTCGAAAGAGACCACCCCATCGGCCCAAAAAGAAGGGGAAAAGCAACTGCTCCGCTACGGAGATTTCATGCAGATGGTGTACGACCGTCTGGAAAAGTCGCAGCCGCTCCGTAATGCCGCCATCAACAGTGATCGGTCATCGTATGAACTAGAGTATATGAGCCAGTACAAGCGGGCCGTGACCAATGTGATGATGGAAAACATCGGCACCCGTAACGTGGCCGAGGCCCATGATGCAGCCATCAAGAACACGCGGGAGATGCTGTACGGGCAGATGGATCGACTGCGAGACCGGTTTCGCAATGAGAAGATTGACTCTACCGAAGCCGTAAAGCTTCCTGAAAAGGCTGCCGAGACTACGCCCGCCCTTTCCGTGACCCTCAACGCCGAGCACAACGGCGTCGAACTTCATTTCGCGGAAAAGCCGTCTCCTGAGATCATCACTCGGGTCAAGGCCATGGGCTTCCGCTGGTCGATGCGGCAGAAGGTATGGTATGCAAAAGACTCAGCCATCCGCCGCCAGTTTGCGGAACGATTGGCAACGGAACTCAACGGAACCTCCGAAAAGGTAACTTCTCCGGAACCGGCCCCAGCCGAAAGACCTTCCGCTAACCATATCGTTGACACAAACGAAATGGTTGCCACGGAGGATCCCGCCGCCGCGATCGCCACCTTCGTCCAGGACAAACTGAAAGCGAAGGAGAAGATCACGTTCCCGGCCCTGGTGCAGGAGGCACAGCAGGCCTATGGTTCCAAACTGTCCGAGGGTAAGTTCGATATCAAGGACGTGTACGACGCCATGGAGTTGGGCGTCAATCGCACTATCCGCGATTCCCAGCTTACCCTGCACACTGCCGTCAGCCTCAAACGGGCCGAGACGGATGTGTCGAACCTTCAGCACCTCCTCGACCTCCTGCCCACCCAGACCCGCCGCACGGCGGAGATGGAAGAGTTTCAGCAGTTTTCCACCCCGCCGACCCTGGCGTATGTGGCGGCATGGGCGGCAAAGATTCTTCCCGAGGATACGGTGGCGGAGCCTTCCGCCGGGGTTGGTGGTCTGGCCGTGTTTGCCAAGAATGCCGGGGCAACGGTGTACGCCAATGAGTTGTCGCCGCGT
>JBLNBI010000363.1:0-2657 GCA_050259815.1 Actinomycetota bacterium
TGGTCATCCTGGAGGCCGAGCGGGTGTTGTCGGTGGACGTAGTGGCCGTTGTCGCCAGCCTGGGGCAGGCGGAGATGGAGGTCGTTGCCTGATGGCTTTCCGATCACCGTTCGGATTTACCCGAAACAATGCTTCCGAGTTGAGCGATGGGCTCGGAAATCGCGCTTACACCAGCTTCAGGGAAGGGGAATGGAAGTTCCATGCCGTCAGTGCGGTCATTTCCGAGGCGGTAGTTTCCCTGGATCGCCAGGGGCGGATTGTCGACTGGAACCGGGCGGCCGAGGACATGTTCGGCTATGGGGCAGGGGAGGCTGTAGGACAGGATTTCCTGCAACTGCTTGCCCCCGGGACCGATTACTCCGCGGTCCTGAGGGCCGCCTATGGGCATCTCTCGGCCAACGGCCTGGAGAAGAACCTGGACTTGATGGCCCGGCGCAAAACGGGGGAGGAGCTTCCCGTCGCCCTCAATGTCTTCGGTTCCCTGGATGACGACGGCGGGTTCCTGCTGGTAGCCCACGCCTCCACGGCCAGCGGCCTGGCCATGCGTCTCCTGCAGGAAAGCCGCGACCGTCTGGACGAACTGATACGGCAGCGGGAGGAGATGGAGGAAAGCTTCCTCCACCGCCAACAACGGGACCAGCGGCTGATCTGGCAGTTGATGCACCATGACCAGCTCACCGGACTCCCCAACCGCATGCTGATCCGGGAAAGGATTTCAGTCGCGGTGGCCCAGGTCCAGTCCCGCGGCCGGTTCGGGGTCCTGGTCATCGGGATCAAGCACTTCCAGCAGATCATCGGCACCCTGGGGCAGGGGATCGGCGATTATCTGCTGACCACCCTCGCCGCCCGTTTCACCGAGTGCGTCGGGCCGAATGAGAGCGTCGCCCGTCTTGAGGGCGACGAGTTCGCCGTCATCCTGCCTTCCATCCAGCACGGCGCCGAGGCGGAAAGGTGTGCCCAGAGGCTGCTGGCAAGCCTGGACGAGCCGATTTCGGTGGCCGGGCACAGGCTGGTTCTCTCGGCCGCCATCGGGATCGCCATTTTCCCCGATGACGGGAAGGACGCCGACGCCTTGCTCCGGAATGCCGGCGCCGCCATGGGCCGGGCCAAGCAGGAGGGCAGCAACGCCTGGCAGCTCTATGCCGCCGAATACAACGCCTATGCCCTGGAGCGACTGTCCCTGGAGGAAGACCTCCGCCGGGCGCTGGAACGGGAAGAGTTCGAGGTCTATTACCAGCCCCAGGTGGACCTGGCCCGGGGCGTCATCGACGGCGCCGAGGCCCTGATCCGCTGGCACCGTCCGGGTTATGGGCTGGTCTCCCCGGTCCGCTTCATTCCGCTGGCGGAGGAGAGCGGCCTGATCGTGCCCATCGGCGAGTGGGTCCTCAGGACCGCCTGCGCCCAGTTTGCGTCCTGGCAGAAGGCGGGTGGGGCGCCCATGCGGGTTTCCGTCAACCTGTCCGCCCGGCAATTCCGGCACAACGACCTGACCCAGAGCGTCTGCGACATCCTGAGGGAAAAGGGCCTGCCGCCGGAATCCCTGGAGCTGGAAATCACCGAGAGCATGCTGATGCAGGACGTCCAGAAAGGGGGATGCGTCCTGAAGGAGCTTCGGGGGCTGGGCGTCCATTTCGCCATCGACGATTTCGGGACGGGCTACTCCTCCCTCAATTACCTCAAGCGCTTTCCCATCAGCACCCTCAAAATCGACCAGTCCTTCGTCCGCCAGATTCCCGAGGACAACGACGATGCCGCCATCGTGCGGGCCGTCATCGCTCTGGGGCACGGCCTCAACCTCAAGGTGGTGGCGGAAGGGGTGGAGACGGAACAGCAGCTCGCCTTCATGCGGGAGCATTGCTGTGACCGGATCCAGGGCTATTACTACAGTCCGCCGGTGGATGTGGAGCGCTTCGAGGAGATTCTGAACGCGGGCATCAGCACTCGATGACGTTCACGGCCAAGCCGCCCCGGGAGGTTTCCTTGTACTTGGCCTGCATGTCCCGGCCGGTGTCCCGCATGGTCTTGATCACCTTGTCCAGGGAGACGAAGTGCTTGCCGTTGCCCCGCAGGGCCATGCGGGCGGCGTTGATGGCCTTCACCGCACCCATGGCGTTGCGCTCGATGCAGGGTACCTGAACCAGGCCGCCCACCGGGTCGCAGGTGAGGCCCAGGTTATGCTCCATGCCGATCTCGGCGGCGTTCTCCACCTGTTCCGGGGTGCCGCCCAGCACTTCGGCCAGGCCTGCTGCGGCCATGGAGCAGGCAACGCCCACTTCCCCCTGGCAGCCGACTTCGGCACCGGAAATGGAGGCGTTCTCCTTGAACAGGATGCCGATGGCCCCGGCGGTGAGCAGGAAGCGGACGATGCCGTCCTCGTCGGCCGAGGGATTGAAGCGGGCGTAGTAGTGGAGAACGGCGGGGATGATGCCGGCCGCTCCGTTGGTCGGCGCCGTCACCACTCGGCCGCCGGCGGCGTTTTCCTCATTCACCGCCAGGGCGTAGAGGTCCACCCAATCGAGGGTGGTGAGGGGGTCCCGCAGGGCCGCCTCCGGCGCGCCGGAAAGCTTGCGGTAGAGGGCTGCGGCTCGCCGCTGCACCTTCATGCCGCCGGGCAGGATGCCCTCGTGTTCGCAGCCCCGCCGGACGCAGTCCTGCAT
>JBLNBI010000364.1:0-10594 GCA_050259815.1 Actinomycetota bacterium
CGTAGCCGGTCTGGAAGAACTTGGTGATGGAGGACACCATGCCGACCAGACGGGCGGAACCATTGACGATGAGGCCGTCGATCAGTGCCACGTCGCCGCCGCGCCACAGACCCTTACCGAGCAGGCGGGCACCGCCGGCGAAGACCGTCTCGTTGAACTTGTCGAAGTAGTACTTGTTCTCCAGCAGGGTATGAACGGCGGAGAATTTCTTCTGGATGGCCGCCGGAATTTGCGGCGCCTTCATGTAGAAGAACCAGGCGACAACGACACCGGACAGGGCCAGGATGAACGGCAGGGAGGTGAAGGCATGCACGCCCATGGCTGCGGCACTGTGGAACTCGTGGGCCAGGTGCTCCATGGCGGGATGGGCTTCCTGATCGATATGGATCACGCCTTCGAAGTAATTGCCGTACAGCATCGGCTCGATGGCGAAGTAACCAATCGCGAGGGACGGAATAGCCAGCAGCACCAGCGGCAGCCACACCACCCACGGGGTCTCGTGGGGTTTCTGGCCGGGGGCCAGGCCGTGATGATGGTCGGAGGAAACCTCTTCGTCATCGTGGTCGCCGGCGTGTTCATGATGATGAGCATCGTCGGCCTTACCGAAGCGCTCCTCGCCGTGGAAGACCAGGAAGTACATCCGGAAAGAGTAGAAGGCGGTCACGAACACGCCGGCCAGCACGGCGAAATAGGCGAAGCCGGCTCCGGCCTGACCATGTTCGTGGGCAATCTGCACCGCCTCGATGATTGAGTCCTTGGAGTAGAAACCGGACAGGAACGGAGTTCCGATCAGGGCCAGGGAACCGATCAGGGAGGTGATCCAGGTGATGGGCATGTACTTCCGGAGGCCGCCCATGTTGCGGATGTCCTGGTCGTGGTGCATGCCGATGATGACCGAGCCGGCACCGAGGAAGAGCAGCGCCTTGAAGAAGGCGTGGGTCATCAGGTGGAAGATGGCCACGGAGTAGGCAGAAGCACCCAGGGCGACGGTCATGTAACCAAGCTGAGACAGGGTGGAGTAAGCCACGACCCGCTTGATGTCATTCTGGATGATGCCCAGGAAACCCATGAACAGCGCAGTAATGGCACCGATAACCAACACGAAGGACAGCGCAGTGCTGGACAGCTCGAACAGCGGGGACATGCGGGACACCATGAAGATGCCGGCTGTCACCATGGTCGCCGCGTGAATCAGGGCGGAGATCGGGGTCGGACCTTCCATGGAGTCAGGCAGCCAGACGTGCAGCGGAACCTGCGCGGACTTGCCCATGGCGCCAATGAACAGGCAGATGCAGGTGACGGTCATCAGGGACCAGTCGGCAGCACCCCAGATATTGATGGTCCTGTCGGCCAGCTCGGGAGCCTTCTGGAACACGGTGGCGTAATCCAGGGAACCGGTGTGGGCCAGGATCAGGCCGATGCCCAGGATGAAGCCGAAGTCGCCGACGCGGTTGACCAGGAAGGCCTTCATGTTGGCGAAGATGGCAGTCGGGCGGGTATACCAGAAGCCGATCAGCAGGTAGGAGACGAGGCCCACCGCTTCCCAACCGAAGAACAGCTGCATGAAGTTGTTGCTCATCACCAGCATCAGCATGGAGAAGGTGAAGAGCGAGATGTAGGAGAAGAAGCGGTTGTAGCCCGGATCGTCGTGCATGTAGCCGATGGTGTAGATATGAACCATCAGGGACACGAAGGTGACCACCAGCATCATGGTAGTGGTCAGGGTGTCGATCTGGAAGCCGACGTAGAAGGTGTAGTCACCGGTGGTCAGCCAGGTATAGACAGGGCCGTTGAAGGTGTGGCCGGCCAGGACATCCTGGAAGATCAGCACGGAGCAGACGAGCGCGGTGGCGACGCCGGCGATGGTAGCGGTGTGAGCCACCCAACGCGGAATCACCCGGCAGAAAAGGCCGGCAATCATGGCGCCGAAGAGCGGCGCCAAGGGGACGAGCAGGTAGAGGTTCTGCATTTCCATGTTTAACCCTTCAGGCTGTCCAGATCATCCACGTGGATGGACTTCAGGTTGCGGAACAGCACGATCAGAATGGCGAGACCGATGGCGGACTCGGCAGCAGCGACCGTCAGGATGAAGAAGACGAACAGCTGCCCGGACAGGTCCCCCAGGTAATGGGAGAAGGCGACGAAGTTCATGTTCACCGCAAGCAACATGAGTTCGATGGCCATCAAAAGGACCAGCAGGTTCTTCCGGTTGAGGAAGATGCCGACGATACTGATCGCGAAGAGGATCGCGCCCAGGATCAAGAAATGCGAGAGTGAGAGTGTAAGCATTTGGCTCCCTGATATGCGTCAGTGAAGGGTACGTTGCCGTCCCGTCATCAATCTTTCTCAACCGGCATCTGGAGCACGCGAACGCGATCCTTCGCCTTCACGAACACCTGCTTGGCCGGATTGGTGTATTTGGTCTTCTTCGGACCGCGATAGGTCAGCACGATGGCGGCAATCATGCCGACCAGCAGGATGATGGACGCGAGTTCGAAGGGATAGACGTAATCAGAGAACATCAGGGCGCCCAGGCCCTTGGTGTTGGAAACATCGGCCGGAACCACCACGTCGGCAGCGGGAACCTGGAAATACTTGCTGCCGAGCACCAGGCCCATTTCCATGACCATCAGGAAACCGAGCAGGGCGCCCAGGGGCAGGTAATGCCAGAAGCCCTGGCGGATGCGATCCATGTTGATGTCCAGCATCATGACCACGAACAGGAACAGCACCATGACGGCGCCCACGTAGACCAGGATGATGGCGATGGCCAGGAATTCGGCCTGCAGCAGAGCCCAAATGCCGCCGCAGGTGAAGAAGGCCAGGATCAGGTGAAGCGCCGCGTGCACCGGGTTACGGGCAGTGATGACGCGCAGGCCGGCGAAAATGAGGATCGCCGACAGGAAGAAGAATACGAGGGTCTGAAAATCCATCGTTGTGGCCTACCGATATTTGGCGTCGAGTTCGCGATCCTTGGCAATTTGTGCCTCGTAACGATCGCCGTTGGCTAGCAGCATCTGCTTGGTGTAATACAGATCGCCGCGCTTCTCGCCGTGATATTCGTAAATGCGGGTCTCGACCACGGCATCCACCGGGCAGGCTTCCTCACAGAAACCGCAGAAGATGCACTTGGTCAGGTCGATGTCGTACCGGGTGGTACGACGGGAACCGTCATCCCGGGGCTCGGCCTCGATGGTGATGGCCATGGCCGGACAGATCGCCTCGCACAGTTTGCAGGCGATGCAGCGCTCTTCACCGTTCGGGTAGCGACGCAGGGCGTGCAGACCGCGGAAACGGTTGCTCATCGGGGTTTTCTCTTCCGGGTACTGCACGGTGATCTTGCGGGCGAAGAAATACTTGCCCGTCACCGACATACCCTTCAGCAGCTCCTTGAGAAGCAGGCTATTGAAGACTTCCTTCATGCTACCCACGACCTTCTCCTCACTTCCAAATATTGAGCGGGGACATCATCCACACGCCGACAACCAGCAGCCAAACCATGCAGACCGGCACGAACACCTTCCAGCCCAGGCGCATCAACTGGTCATAGCGATAGCGCGGGAAGGTGGCGCGGAACCAGAGGAAGAGCAGGAGGATGAATGCCATCTTGGCGAACAGCCACAGGGCGCCGTCCGGCAGGAAGCCCACCGGGGACAGCCAGCCGCCCAGGAACATGATGGAGGTGAGCGCGGCCACCAGGATCATGTTGGCGTATTCGGCCAGGAAGAACACGGCGAAGGCCATGCCGGAGTACTCCACGTGGAAGCCGGCGACGATTTCGGATTCGCCTTCCGCCACGTCGAACGGAGCCCGGTTGGTTTCAGCCACGCCGGAGATCAGGTACACCAGGAACATGGGCAGCAGGGGCAGCCAGTTCCATGACAGGATGCCGAGACCCCAGCCTGCGAAGCGGCCCTGGTCCTGGGCATTGACGATATCCACCAGGTTCAGGCTGTTGGAGACCATGAGCACGCAGATCAGGGAGAAACCCATGGAAATTTCGTAGGAAACCATCTGGGCGGCGGAACGCATGGCACCCAAGAAAGCGTACTTGGAGTTGGAGGCCCAGCCGGACAGGATGATGCCGTACACGCCCATGGAGGTAATGGCCATGATGTACAGCAGGCTGGCGTCGATGTTGGCGAGCACCAGGCTGTCGGTGAAGGGCACCACGGCCCAGGCGGCCAGGGCCGGTGCGATGGCCAGCATCGGGGCGATGATGAAGATCGCCTTGTTGGAGCCGCTGGGGACGATGATTTCCTTCATCAGGAGTTTCAGGCCGTCGGCGATCGGCTGGATCAGGCCCCAGGGACCGACGCGGTTCGGGCCGATCCGCACCTGCATGTAGCCGATCACCTTGCGCTCAGCCCAGGTCAGGTAGGCAACGCTCAGCATCAGCGGAGCCACGATCAGAACGATCTTGATGAGGGTCCAGACGGCGGGCCAGGCGCCGCCGAACATGCCTTGTCCGAAATTCATCAGCGCATCCATTTATGCACGCTCCACGGTGATGGGGCCAAACATGTCGCCCAGGGCAGCGGTGCTGGCGTGGGCAGCGGCGACGCGGACACAACCGGCGGGTACGCCGTTGTCGGCCACGGCGGTGAGCACGGCCTCGCCCTGCCCTTGCTTGACGCGGACCAGGCTGCCGGCAGCGACACCCAACTGGGCCAGGGTCTGCTCGCTCACGCGGGCCACCGGATCCTTGGCTGCCGCGGTCTGCTGCAGTGCAGCGGCGCGGCGGACCATGGCGTCGGAGAAATAGACCGGCACGTCAGCGATGCGCTGCAGGCCGTCCGGAGCGGCCGGCAGGCTGATCGCCACGCCGTTGAGGCCGTTGTCCAGGCCGGCAACGAACTCGGCATTCTTGCCGATGATTTCGTCGCGAACCTGCTCGCTGGATTCCTGGTTGAAGCCGTCCAGATTCAGGACGTTGCCCAGGACCCGCAGCACTTTCCAGCCGGGACGGGCATCGCCGGCGGCCTTGACCACACCATTGAAGCTCTGGGCGCGGCCTTCCGCATTGACGAAGGTGCCGGAGGTTTCCGTGAAGGGAGCCAGGGGCAGCATCACGTCGGCGTATTCCAGGGCCGGGGCATGCTTGAAGGCGGACATGAAGACCACCAGCTTGGCCTGCTTGAGGGCACCGAGGACCAGTTGCGGATTGTAGGTATCGAATTCCGGTTCGACGCCCATGAGGACGTAGCCCTGACGCGGCTGCTCGAACATTTGACGGGAATTGGCGCCGGTCGGCTTGGCAGCAGTCAGGTAACCGCCGACGGAGTTGGCGGCCTCGCCCAGGAAACCGACGGTGGCACCGGTCAGCTTGCCCAATTCAAGGGCCAGGGCCTGAAGCTGAGTGGCGATAGCAGACTGGGTAGCCACGTTGCCGAGGAAGACTGCCTTCTTCTCGCCTTCAACCAGGCTGGCGGCGATCTTGCGGGCGTGCTCGCAGGGGGTAACGCCTTCGGCGTAGGCCGGAACAGCGACGCCCTTGGCTTCAGCCACGGCCTTGATCACTGCGGCCAGGCCATGGGCCAGATGAGCCGGCGCCAGGGTGAGCTTGGCGTGGAGGTTGATCAGTTGATCTTCGTCGGCGACGGACAGAAGGCTCACCTTGGTGAACTTCTTTGCGGCCTGGCGCAGGCGCTGAGCGAGCAGCGGATGATCCTTGCGCAGGAAAGAGCCGACCACCAGGGCGGCGTCCAGTTCCTTGATCCCGGCAATGGGCATGCCGAGCCACGGAGTCCCTGCATTCTTGCCGTCGGCGGAGAAATCGGCCCGACGGGGACGGAAATCCACGTTGCCGCTGCCCAGGCCCTTCATAACCTTGCCCAGGAGGTGCAGCTCTTCCAGGGTGGAATTCGGGGACGCCAGGGCGGCCAGGGCGTCGCCGCCGTGTTCGCGGGAAATGTCCTTGAGGCCGTGGCCCACGTAATCGAGGGCGACGTTCCAATCCACTTCACGCCACTCACCGCCCTGCTTGACCATGGGCTTGGTGAGGCGCTCGTCGGAGTTCAGAGCCTGATAGGAGAAGCGATCCCGGTCGGAGATCCAGCACTCGTTGACCGCCTCGTTTTCCTTGGGCAGGACGCGCATGACATGGTCGCGCTTAACCTGTACCACCAGATTGGCGCCCAGGGAGTCGTGCGGGCTCACCGACTTGCGGCGCTGCAGTTCCCAGGAACGGGCGGTGTAGAGGAAGGGCTTGGACAGCAGGGCGCCCACCGGGCACAGGTCGATCATGTTGCCCGACAGCTCGGAATCAACTGAGCGGCCCAGGAAGGTGGTGATTTCGGAATGCATGTTCCGGTTGGCCATGCCCAGTTCCATGACCCCGGCGATTTCCTGGCCGAAGCGCACGCAACGGGTACAGTGGATGCAGCGGCTCATGCCGTCCATGGAGATCAGAGGGCCGACATCCTTATGGAAAACGACGCGCTTTTCTTCGGTGTAACGGCTCTTCATCGGGCCGTAGCCGACGGACATGTCCTGGAGCTGGCACTCGCCGCCCTGATCGCAGATCGGGCAGTCCAGCGGATGGTTGATCAGGAGGAATTCCATCACCCCCTTCTGGGCCTTGACGGCCAGTTCGGAGTGGGTGAAGACCTTCATGCCGTTGGTCACCGGGGTGGCGCAAGCGGGCAGAGGCTTCGGAGCCTTCTCGACCTGCACCAAGCACATGCGGCAATTGGCAGCGATCGAAAGTTTCTTGTGATAGCAGAAGTGCGGGATGTAGACGCCCACCTGCTGGGCGGCGTCCATAACCGTGCTGCCATCTGGCACTTGCGCCTTTTTGCCGTCGATTTCGATTTCTAGCATGTCGCTACCTTGTAGCCTGTCTCTCTATGTCGCTCAAAAGGTTTCCGGTCAGGCCTGAACCTTGTGGAAACCGCTGCCTGCCCACTGCACGTCCTTGGGAACGAGGCAGCTCTTGTGTTCGATGTGATGCTCGAATTCGTGCCGGAAATGCTTCAGGAAGCCCTGAACCGGCAGCGCGGCAGCATCACCCAGGGCGCAGATGGTGCGGCCCATGATGTTGCCCAGAACGCTGCTCAGCAGATCCAGGTCCTCCGGACGGCCCTGGCCGTTTTCGATGCGATGCACCACCTTGTACATCCAGGACGTGCCTTCGCGGCAGGGGGTGCACTGGCCGCAGGATTCTTCGTAGTAGAAGAAGGACAGCCGCTCCAGGGCCTTCACCATGCAGACGGTTTCGTCCATCACAATGACGGCACCGGAACCGAGCATGGAACCCGCCTTGGCGATGGAGTCATAGTCCATCGTGCAGTCCATCATGACGTCGGCCGGAATCACCGGCGCGGAGGAGCCACCGGGAATGACCGCCTTCAGCTTGCGGCCGCCCCGCATCCCACCGCACATTTCCAGCAGTTTGGAAAACGGAGTGCCCAGGGGAATCTCGTAATTGCCCGGACGATTGACGTGGCCTGAAACGGAGAACAGCTTGGTGCCCCCGTTGTTGGGCTTGCCCAGGTTCAGGAACTCCTCGCCGCCCATCTTCAGGATGAAGGGGATGGAGGCGAAGGTCTCGGTGTTGTTGATGGTGGTCGGCTTGCCGTACAGGCCGAAAGAGGCCGGGAAAGGCGGCTTGAAGCGGGGCTGGCCCTTCTTGCCTTCGATGGACTCCAGCAGGGCGGTTTCCTCGCCGCAAATGTAGGCGCCGTAGCCGTGATGGGCGAAGAGTTCGAAATTGAACCCGGAACCCAGGATGTTCTGGCCGATGAAACCAGCGGCCCGGGCTTCGTCCAGGGCTTCTTCGAAGCGCTTGTAGATCTCCCAGATTTCCCCATGGACATAGTTGTAGCCACGGGTCGCGCCCATCGCGTAGGCGGCAATGGCCATGCCCTCGATGACGGAATGGGGGTTGTAGCGCATGATGTCCCGGTCCTTGAAGGTGCCGGGCTCGCCCTCGTCCGTGTTGCAGACGACGTATTTGTCGCCCGGGAAGGAACGGGGCATGAAGGACCACTTCAGGCCTGTGGGGAAGCCGGCGCCGCCGCGGCCGCGGAGGACGGACTTCTTGACTTCGCTGATGACCTCTTCCTGGGAAACCTTGTTTTCCAGGATCTTGCGCAGCATTTCATAGCCGCCGCGGGCAACGTAGTCCTTGAGACGCCAGCTGTTGTCGCCGTCGAGGCCGGCCATCAGGACCGGAGTGATCGCGCCGAGCATTGCCATTATTTGCACTCCTCCAGCAGCTTGTCGATCTGCTCGGGCAGCATGTGGCTGCACATCTTGCGGTTGTTGACGATCATGACCGGCGCGTCGCCGCAGGCACCCATGCACTCGCCTTCCTTGAGGGTGAACTTGCCGTCGGGCGTAGTTTCGCCGAAGCCGATACCGAGCTTCTGCTTGACATACTCACCAGCGTGGTAGCCGCCGGACAGGGCGCAGGGCAAGTTCGTGCAGACGGTGATCTTGTACTTACCCACCGGCTGCAGGTCGTACATGTTATAGAACGACGCCACCTCGTAGGCCGCGATGGGCGGCATGCCGAGGTAATTGGCAACGGCCTCGATCGCCTCGGGAGGCAGCCAGCCCTTTTCTTCCTGGGCATGGGCAAGGCAGGCCATGACGGCGGACTGCTTCTGGTCAGCCGGGTATTTCCCGACTTCGCGCTCGAACTTCTGGAGGGTCTCAGCGGAAAACATCAGCGGTCAATCTCGCCAAAAACGATATCCTGGGAGCCGATGATCGTAACGACGTCGGCAATCATGTGGCCGCGGGACATTTCGTCCATGCCGGCCAAGTGGGCGTAGCCCGGAGCACGGATCTTCATCCGGTACGGCTTGTTCGCGCCGTCGGAGATGAAGTAGATGCCGAACTCGCCCTTCGGGTGTTCAATGGCGGCGTAGGCTTCACCCGGGGGAACGTGGATGCCCTCGGTGAAGAGCTTGAAGTGATGGATCAGCTCTTCCATGTTGGACTTCATGCCTTCCCGCGGGGGCGGCGCCACCTTGAAGTTGTCGGTGATGACCGGGCCGGGATTCTTCCGCAGCCAGTCGATACACTGCTTGATGATGCGGTTGGACTGGAGCATTTCCTCCATCCGCACCAGGTAACGATCATAGGAATCGCCATTGACGCCCACCGGGACGTCGAAATCCACCTTGTCGTAGGCGGCGTAGGGCTGCTTCTTGCGCAGATCCCAAGCAATGCCCGAACCACGCAGCATGGCGCCGGTGAATCCCATCTGCATGGCCCGCTCCGGGGACACCACGCCGACGTTCACCAGACGCTGTTTCCAAATCCGGTTGTCGGTCAGGAGGGTATGGTATTCGCTGTGGTATTTCGGGAAGCGCTCGGTGAAGTCTTCCAGGAAGTCCAGTACAGAGCCTTGGCGGTTGTCATTCAGCTCCTTGACCGTCTTGGCATTCTTCCAGGTGGAAACTTCGTACTGCGGCATCCGGTCCGGCAGGTCGCGATAGACGCCGCCCGGACGGTAGTAGGCCGCATGCATGCGGGCACCGGAAACCGCCTCATAGACGTCCATGAGGTCTTCCCGCTCCCGGAAGGTGTAGAGGGCCATGGTCATGGCGCCCACGTCGAGGGCGTGACAACCGATCCACAGCAGGTGGTTCAGGATCCGGGTCACCTCGTCGAACATGGTGCGGATGTACTTGCCGCGCTCCGGCACCTCGATACCGAGCAGGCGCTCGGTGGCAAGGCAGTAGGCGTGCTCGTTGCACATCATGGACACGTAGTCGAGACGATCCATGTAAGGCACGGACTGGACCCACGTGCGGGTCTCGGCCAGCTTCTCGGTAGCGCGGTGCAGCAGGCCGATATGGGGGTCGGCGCGCTGGACGACTTCGCCGTCCAGCTCAAGCACCAGACGCAGCACGCCGTGGGCGGCTGGATGCTGGGGACCGAAGTTCAGGGTGAAATTGCGGATATCAGCCATGGGCGGCATCCCCGTAGGTATCTTCGCGCACGATGCGCGGGGTGTTTTCGCGAGGCTCGATGGTTACCGGCTGGTAAATCACACGAGCCTGGTCCGGGTCGTAACGCATTTCGACGTGGCCGGTAATGGGGAAATCCTTGCGGAAAGGATGCCCAACGAAACCGTAGTCGGTGAGAATGCGGCGCAGGTCGTTATGGCCCGGGAAGGCGATGCCGTAAAGGTCGAAGGCTTCCCGCTCGAACCAGTTGGCGCTAGTCCAGATACCGATAACGGAATCGACGGAGGGGAACTCGTCGTCTTCCGCAAAGACCCGTACCCGCAGTCGCCAGTTGTTGCCGACGGACAGGAGATGGACAACCGCGGCAAAGCGCTTACCCTGCCAAGAGCCGTCACCGTAGGTGGAGTAATCCACGCCACACAGATCGATCAGTTCCTCAAAACCCAGTTCGGGCTCATCACGCAGGGTCTGCATCACGCCGAGATAGTCGGCGGCGGCAACCTCGATGGTCACTTCCCCCAGAGCAAGCTTCAGCGACTTCAGCTTCTCACCGAAGTGTTTCTGCAAATTTTGGCTAAGCGTTTCCAGCTTGGCAGACATAATCAATCAGCCTTGGCAATTAACGGGCGATGGTATTGGTACGACGAATCTTGTTCTGCAACTGGATGATG
>JBLNBI010000365.1:0-10186 GCA_050259815.1 Actinomycetota bacterium
GGCAATGACGTCATCAACGGCGGATCCGACGACGACACCCTCTACGGCGGTTCCGGCAACGACACCATCAACGGCGACTCCAGCAACGACGTCATCATCGGCGGCTACGGGGCCGACACCCTGGCGGGCAACGACGGAGCCGATACCTACAAGTTCCTGGACGCCAAGGACACCGGCGACACCATCGCCTTCCTGGCCGGCGACAAACTGGACTTCTCCGCCATCGACGCCAAGCTGTCCTCGTCCGGGGACGACGCCTTCAAATTCGTCGCCGCCCAAAGCAAGACCCTCCAGGCCAACAGCATCAACTGGTTCGTGGAGGACGGGAACACCATCGTCCAGTTCGACAACGACGGCAACACCGCCACGGCCGAGTTCGAGATCAAGCTGCTGGGAACGGTGGCGCTGACCCAGAACGACATCGTGTTGTGACCCACGGCGCGCCGGCATTCCCAGTGCCGGCGCGCTCCACGAAGGCCAGCCCCATGCACGAACAATCCACGGATTCCCTCGGGAAGGCGCTGCGCGCCCTGCGCGGCGCCTTCATCGCCGTCGCGGCCTTCAGCCTGGTCATCAACCTGCTCATGCTGATGCCCACCATCTACATGATGCAGATCTACGACCGGGTGCTGTCCAGCCGCAACGAGGTCACCCTCCTGATGCTCACCCTCATCATGCTGGGCATCTACGGCCTGGAGGCCGCCTTGGAGCTGGTGCGGTCCCGGATCCTCGTCCGGGCCAGCGCCGCCCTCGACCTCCAGTTGGGGGGACGGGTGTTCGACGCTTCCTTCCGCCGCTACCTGGCCAGCCGGGCAGGCAATCCGGGCCAGGCCCTGGGCGATTTGGCCAACGTCCGGCAATTCCTGACGGGCAGCGGGCTCCTCGCCTTCATGGATGCCCCCTGGACGCCCGTCTACCTGTTCGTGATCTTCCTCCTGAGCCCATGGCTGGCCCTGTTCGGCGCCCTGGCGGTGGTGGTGCTGACCGTGCTGGCCCTCCTCAACGAGCGGATGGCGTCCCGGGGGCTCAGGGAGGCCAACCGTCTGGCCCAGGCCGCCGGCAGCTACGCCAGCGACAACCTCAGGAACGCCGAGGTGATCGAGGCCATGGGCATGCTGGGCAACCTGCGCCAGCGCTGGCAGGCCCGCCAGGCCGGGATGCTCAAGCTGCAGTCGGAGGCCAGCGACCTGGCCGCCCTGGTTTCCGGCGTCGGCAAGTTCCTGCGCCTGGCCACCCAGTCCGGCATCCTGGGCTTCGGCGCCCTCCTGGTCATCGAAAACCAGCTCACCCCCGGCGGCATGATCGCCGCCTCCATCCTCCTGGGCCGCGCCCTGGCGCCGGTGGACCAGGCCATCGCCACCTGGCGGGGCACGGTGTCGGCCCGGGCCGCCTACGGCCGCCTGAAGGAGCTGCTGGCCACCGCCCCGGCCCCGGCAGAACGCACCGCCCTGCCCCGCCCCACGGGCCTCGTCCAGGTGGAGAACCTGGTCCTCGCCTCGCCGGGCGGACGAGCCCCCATCCTCAAGGATCTCAGCTTCACCGCCAGCCCCGGGACGCTGGTGGCGGTCATCGGCCCCAGCGCCTCCGGCAAGTCCAGCCTGGCCCGCGGCCTGGTGGGGGTCTGGGCGCCCCTGGAAGGGACCATCCGGCTGGACCAGGCCGATGTCACCCGCTGGGACAAGGAGGAACTGGGCCCCTGGATCGGCTACCTGCCCCAGGACGTGGAACTGTTCGCGGGCACCCTCGCCGAGAACATCGCACGCTTCGGCGACAAGGATTCCGGAAAGGTGGTGGAGGCCGCCCGGCGGGCCGGGGTCCATGACCTGATCCTGCGCCTGCCCGAGGGCTACGAAACCCCCATCGGTGAAGGCGGCCTGGCCCTGTCCGGCGGGCAGCGCCAGCGCATCGCCCTGGCCCGGGCCATGTACGGCGACCCGGCCCTCATCGTCCTGGACGAACCCAACGCCAACCTGGACGAGGCCGGCGACGGGGCCTTGCTCCAGGCCCTCCAGGAAATGAAGCGGGAGAGGCGGACGGTGTTCGTGATGACCCACCGCCTCAACATCCTCGCCATCGCCGACGCGGTGATGGTCCTAGCTGGAGGCACCCTCCAGGCCTTCGGCCCCCGGGAGGCGGTGCTGAAGGCCACCCCGGGTTTGGCCCGGACCGCCGGACGGCGGCAGCTCCAGGAGGCGGCGGCATGACGGCCGAACTCCCGGACACCGACTACCGCAAGGTCATCCGGCTCGGGGCCGGCATCCTCGTCCTCGGCTTCGGCGGCTTCCTGGCCTGGGCCTGCCTCGCCCCCCTGGACGAGGGCATCCCGGCGCCGGGGGTGGTGGCGGTGGAAACCAACCGCAAGCGCATCGACCACCCGAGCGGCGGCGTCATCGACCGCATCCTGGTGCGGGAGGGCCAGTTGGTAAAGGAAGGCGAAGACCTCGTCGTCCTCAACGAGACCCAGGCCCGCTCCGCCCTCAACGCCACCCTGGGCCAGTGGTATTCGACCCTGGCCATCCAGGCCCGCCTGGTGGCAGAGCGGGACGGCACGGCGGCCATCGACTTCCCCGAGGAACTGCGCCAGGCGGCGGCCCGGGACGAGGAAGTGGCCCGGCTGGTCAAGGTTCAGGAAGGCCTGTTCCGCTCCCGGCGGCAGGCCCTCCAGGGGGAGCTGCGCATCATCGCCGAATCCACCCGGGGCCTGGAGTCCCAGCTGGCCAGCCTGTCCAAGCTCCAGGCGGGCCGGGAAAAGCAGGTCGCCCTCTTCAGGGAACAGCTCGACTCCTTCCAGCGCCTCAAGAAGGAGGGATTCGTGTCCCGCAACTACCTGCTGGACATCGAGCGCCAGCTGGCCGAGGTCCAGAGCCGGCAGAGCGAGGACATGTCCAACATGGCGGCGGTGAATGCCCGCCTGTCCGAATTCCGCATGCGCGGCGCCCAGCGCCAGGTGGAATACCGCCGGGAAGTGGAAACCCAGCTCACCGAGGTGCAGCGGGATGCCGCCACCCTGGGCGAGCGCCTGGCGGCCCAGCGGGACACGGTGGAGCGCCTGGCCATCAAGGCGCCTGTTTCGGGCATCGTGGTGGACCTGGCCTTCCACACCGTGGGCGGCGTCATCAAGCCCGGGGACCGGATCCTGGACGTGGTGCCCCTGGGGGACCAGCTCATCATCGAAGCCAAGGCGGGGCCCCAGTACATCGACCGGCTCCACGCCGGCCTGCCGGCCGACGTCCATTTCGACGCCTATTCCAGCCGGGCGGAGCGACCCATGGTGCGTGGCAGCGTGGACGTGGTCTCGGCGGACGCCCTGGTGGACCAGCGCAGCGGCGCCTCCTACTACACCCTGCGGGTGAAGGTCCCCCCGGAGGAGACGAAGCGCCTGGGGGACCTCAAGCTCCAGCCCGGCATGCAGTCCACCGTGGTGGTGAAGACCGGGGAACGCTCCCTCATGGTCTACCTGGCCCGGCCCGTCCTGCGCCGCTTCACCACGGCACTGAGGGAGTGATCAGGCCACCACCGGCAGGCGGGTGGCCAGGGTGATCTCTTCCGGGGTCACTACCGCCTGCAGGGCCACCACCTCCACTCCCGCGGCCAGGGCTTCCCGCAGGCCCCGGGCATAGACCGGGTCGATTTCCTCCGCCGGCCGGATTTCCGTCACGTCCCCCCTCTGGACGCAGAACACCACCATGGCCCGGCCGCCGTTCCGGACCACCTCGATCATTTCCCGCAGGTGCTTGGCCCCCCGGGCGGTGACCGCATCCGGGAAGAAACCGACATTCCCCGCCACCTGGGCGGTGACGTTCTTCACCTCCAGGTAGCAGGGGGGCAGACCGTCGCCTTCGAAAAGGAGGTCGATGCGGCTGTTCTCGATGCCGTAGCGCACTTCCCGCCGCAGGATGGGATAGGCCGAAAGTTCGGGCAGGTGCCCGGCCAGGAAGGCCTCCTCCACCAGGGCGTTGGGGCGGCCGGTATGGATGCCGACCAGGACGCCCGGGGCGCCCTCGACGATTTCCCAGGTCCAGGCCAGCTTGCGGTTGGGGTTTTCCGCCCGGGACAGCCACACCCGGCTGCCCGGCGCCTTGCAGCCGTGCATGGAGCCGGTGTTGGGGCAATGGGCCTCCACCACCTGGCCGCCGATATCCACCTCGGCGACAAAACGGTTGCGGCGCTCGATGAGGCGGCCTTCGGTGAGGGGCGGCAGGCGCATGGCGGTATCCGGGACGAAAAAAAACGGACCCTAGCAGGAGCCGGAGGACGGGGCAATGCGCTTCCCCCATTTCCGGAACGATCTCCCCGGTTGCCACTCGAAGGGGTAGCCGGATCGGGTATTGCCCTTGGAGGAGGAATTCGCTGGAAGCCGCGAAGCAAGCCGAAGACTCCTGGCTCAGGAAGCTCGGCCCCGGACTCATCACCGGGGCCGCGGACGACGACCCCAGCGGCATCGCCACCTACTCCCAGGCGGGCGCCCAGTTCGGCTTCGGCATGCTGTGGGCGCTGCTCTTCACCTACCCCCTCATGGTCGGGATCCAGATCATCAGCGCCCGGATCGGCCGGGTCACCGGCCACGGACTCGCCACCAACCTGCGCCGCCACTATCCCCGCCCCCTCCTCTACGGCATCGTCGCGGCGCTGCTCATCGCCAACACCATCAATATCGCAGCCGACCTGATCGCCATGGGGGACGCCATCCGCCTGGTGGCAGGGGGATCGGAGCATGTCTATGCGGTGGGCCTGGGGGCGGTTTCCGTGCTGCTCCAGGTGTTCATCCCCTACAGCCGCTACGTGCAGGTGCTGAAGTGGCTCACCCTGGCCCTCTTCGCCTACGTGGCGACGGTGTTCGCCGTCGATGTCCCGTGGCTCGCCGTCCTTTCCAGCCTGGCAGCACCGGATATTTCCCTGGGCGCCGGCTACATCACCACCCTGGTGGCCGTGCTGGGCACCACCATCAGCCCCTACCTGTTCTTCTGGCAGGCGTCCCAGGAAGTGGAGGAGCAGCTCGCCGATCCCCAGGCCTTTCCCCTCAAGTGGGCGCCACGGCTGGCCCGCCGGGATTTCGAGCGGATCGGGACGGATACCTACGTCGGCATGGGGGTTTCCAACCTGGTGGCCTTCTTCATCATGCTCACCACCGCCGTCACCCTCCATGCCCACGGGGTGACCGACATCCAGACCACTGCCCAGGCCGCCTCCGCCCTCAAGCCCATTGCCGGCGACTTCGCCTTCACCCTTTTCTGCCTGGGGATCGTCGGCACCGGCCTGCTGGGCATTCCCGTCCTGGCCGGTTCGGCCGCCTATGCCTTCGCCGGCGCCTTCGGCTGGAAGAGCAGCCTGGAGCACCCGGTCAACGTGGCCCCTCACTTCTATGGGGTCATCGCCTTCGCCACCCTGGCGGGGGTCGGGATCGGACTCGCCCCCATCGACCCCATCAAGGCCCTCTACTGGAGCGCCGTCATCAACGGCGTCGCCGCCGTCCCGGTCATGGTGGTGATGATGGCCATGGCCAGCCGTCCGGAGGTCATGGGCACGCTGGTCATCACCCGGCGGCTCAAGATCTTCGGCTGGGTCGCCACCGCCCTGATGGCCGTGGCGGTGCTCGCCATGTTCCTGATCCGTTCCTGACTACAGCAAGCCGGAGGCGATGTTGATGGTCAGCGCCACCAGGGTGGTGTTGAAGAAGAAGGCCAGGACGCAGTGGATGAGGCCGATGCGCCGCATGGGCCGGCTGGTGAAGCTGACGTCCGCCGTCTGGGCGGAGGTGCCGATGATGCAGGCGAAGTAGAGGAAGTCGCCGTAATCCGGGAAGCGCTCCCCCGGGAAGACCAGCCCCGGCGGCCGGTCCCGCTCCAGGGCCACGTAGAAGTCGTGGGCGTAATGGACGGCGAACATCACCTGGGTAAAGGCCCAGGAGGAGAAAATGGTGAGGGCGGCCAGGGCAATGTGGGCGTAGCGTTCCCGGCCGGTCATGACCCTGGCCACCGCCAGTTCGGCGACGATGGCCCCCAGGCAGACGACGGCGGCAGCCACCACCAGGGCGAGGATGACGAACCGCCCTTCGTCTTCGCCCTGGGCGCGGGTCCGCATCCTGGCCTCGCTGGACCGGAACATCATGTGGGCCGCCAGCGCCAGGTAGAGGATGGCGCCCCCGTTCCAGGCGATGATGAGGCGGGTGATCGGGTGCACATCCAGCCCCAGAGGCACCGCCAGCCAGGTTGCCAGCCCCACCAGGCAGGAAACCGCCAGCCGCGGCCGCGCCACGAAGGGGCGGATGGCGGCTGGGTAAGGCCGGGGCGGATGGGAAGGAGGCCGGTTCATGGGGAGCGTGATGTCAGCCGAAGGATTCCCTTACCCCTCCCCCAGTTCCCGCTTTCTCTGCCGGAGGCCCCAGCGGGCCAGGGCCGGGAGCAGGGTCAGGGTGAACAGGGTGGCGGAGATGATGCCGCCCACGATGACCACCGCGAAGGGCCGCTGGGTCTCGGCGCCGATGGCCTGGGAGACGGCCGCCGGCAGGAGGCCGAGGCCCGCCATGAGGGCCGTCATCAGTATGGGCCGCAGGCGGGAGACCGCCCCCTCGGTGATGGCCCGGATGAGGTTGGCGCCGTTGTCGATCTGGTGGAGGATTTCCTCCACCATGATCACCCCGTTCTGGACCGAGATGCCCGCCACGGCGATGAAGCCCACCGCAGCCGAAATGGAGACGTGGAGCCCGGCCAGCCCCAGGGCGAAGAATCCCCCGGCGATGTTGAAGGGCAGCATGGCGAGGATCAGCCCGGCCAGGCGCACCGAGCGGAAGGCCCAGAAGAGCAGCGCGAAGATGCCCAGGAGCGAGGCCGGCACGATCACCGCCAGGCGCTTCATGGCCCGCTGCTGGTTCTCGAACTGGCCGCCCCACTGGATGCGGTAGCCCGGCGGCAGCTGGACTTCCTTGGCCACCCGGGCCATGGCCTCGGTCACGAAGCTGCCCTGGTCCCGGCCCTGCAGGTTGGATTTGACCGACACGTTGCGCCCGCCCGCCTCCCGGGAGATGCGGGAAGCCCCTTCCCTCACCTCCACCGTCGCCACGTCGGCGAGGCGCACGGTGCCGGCATTGCCCGGCAACGCGACGGGCACCACGCCCACGTCCTCCACCGAGGTCCGGAAGGGAGCGTCGAAGCGCACCGTCAGGTCGAAGCGCCGCTCGCCCTCGTAGAAGCCGCCCACGGCATTGCCCCCCAGGGCCGTCTGCACGGCGCTCCCCAGGTCGGCCATGGACAGGCCCAGGCGGGCGAGCTTCACCCGATCCGGCACGATAGCCACCTCCGGCTGGCCGCCGGGGAGGATGGCGGCCACGTCCCGGCTGCCCTGGACGGTGCGCAGGATGGAGGCGATCTGCTCGGCCTTGTCCTGGAGGATGTCCAGGTCCGGGCCGAAGACCTTGATGGCGATCTCGCCCTTCACCCCGGACAGGGCCTCTTCCACGTTGTCCTGGATCACCTGGGAGAAGTTGGTGGGCAGGCCGGGGATGGCCTTGAGCTTCTTGGACATGCTCTCCACCAGGGCTTCCTTGTCCGGGAAGCGCCACTCGTCCCGGGGCTGGAGGTCGGCCAGGATCTCGATGTTGTTGGGCCCCTTGGGGTCGGTGCCGTCGTCGGGGCGGCCCACCTGGGTGACCAGCATCTTCACCTCGGGATAGGTGCGCAGGGTCGTGCGCACGGCCCGCTCCACGTCCTTGCTCTGCTCCAGGGAGGAGCCCGGGGGCAGGCTGATGGTGAGCCACAGGTTGCCCTCGTCCAGGCGGGGCAGGAATTCGCTGCCCAGGATGGGAACGAGGGCGAAGGCCAGGACAGCGATGGCGGCCGGAATGGCGACGGTGAGCTTCAAGCGCCGCTGGCAGCGGATCACCAGGCGGCGGTAGGTGGCCTGGAGCCGCACCAGCCAGGAAATGTGCTTCTCCGCCAGGTTGTGGCGTGTCAGGACAAGGGACAGGAGGGCAGGCACCACGGTCAGGGTGAGCAGCACCGCCCCGATCAGGGAGAAGGACAGGATCAGCGCCACCGGCGAGAAGATGCGCCCCTCCACCCGCTGGAAGGTGAAGATGGGCAGGAAGGCCAGGATGATGATGGCCTTGGAGAAGAGGATGGGCTTGGCGAGCCCGGCGGTCACCCAGCGCAGGGCGTCGAAGCGCTGCCCCACCGCCGAGCCGATGGCCCGGTCGGTGTGGTGCACGGCAAGCCGCACCATGAGGGCCTCCACCAGCACGACGGCACTGTCGATGATGATGCCGAAGTCCACCGTCCCCAGGGAGATGAGGTTGGCCGGCACCCCCTTCAGGTCCATGAGGGTGAAGGCGAAGAGCAGGGTCAGGGGAATGATGGCCGCCACCACCAGGGCCGCCCGCCATTCCTGGAGGAAGATGACCAGCACCGACACCACCAGGAGCGCCCCCACCAAGAGGTTCTCGGTAACGGTGTGCAAGGTGTGGCGGACCAGGTCGGTGCGCTGGTAGATGGGCTTGATGCTGACGCCCTTGGGCAGCTGGCCGTGGTTCAGCTCATCCACCCGCCCCAGCAGGTCGGCCACCACCTTGGAGGGGTCGCCCCCCTTGGTCATGAGGACGATGCCCTCCACCACCGAATCCTTGTCGTCGTTGGCGACGATGCCGGACAGGGGCCGGTCGCCCACCTCCACCTTGGCCACGTCGCCGACGGTGACGGTCTTGCCGTCCTTGGCGCTGACCACCGCCGCCCGGATGTCCTCCAGCCGGGAGAAGAGGCCCACGGCCCGCACCACCAGGGCCTCGTCGCCCCGGTGCATGAGGCCGCCGGAGGTGTTCTGGTTGCCGTTGGCCAGCGCCTGGGAAACCTGGTCCAGGGTCACCCCGTAGCGGGCCAGGGCCCGGGCGTCCACCCGCACCTGGTATTCCTTCACCGCCCCGCCGAAGCTGTTGACGTCGGCCACCCCCGGCACCCGGCGCAGGGCCGGCCGCACGATCCAGTCCTGAATGGCGCGGACTTCCCGGGGCGGCATGTCGGCCGGGGCATCCAGCACATAGCGGTAGACCTCCCCCACCGCCGTGGCCAGTGGCGCCAGGGAGGGCTGCACCCCAGGCGGGAAACTCACGTTCTGGAGCTTCTCCAGGACCTGGTTGCGGGCGAAGTAGTCATTGGTGCCGTCGGAGAAGGTCAGGGTCACCACCGACAGGCCGGTGATGGACACCGAGCGCACCTGGGTGGCCCGGGGCACGCCGCTCATTTCCCGTTCCACCGGGATGCTGACGGTGCGCTCCACCTCCTCCGGCGACTGGCCGGGATACTGGGTGACCACCTGGACCTGGACGTCCTGGACGTCCGGGAAGGCTTCCACCGGCAGCTCCTGGAGGGCGCGGATGCCGATGACCGCCAGGGCGCCCGCCATCACCAGGATGAAGAGGCGCTGGCGGATGACGAAGGTTGCGAGGCGTCCCAGCAATTTATTCCCCTTGGGCCAGCTCGGAGGCGAGCAGGAGCGCCCCCCGCACCACCACCTTGTCGCCGGGCTTCACCGCCGATTCGGGGGTCAGGTAGGCGAACTCGGCGTCCTGGCGGGCTACCGCCACCGGCCGGCGCTCGAATTCCCGGGGGCCGGTCTGGATGAAGAGATGGGAACCCAGGCCGCCGGTCAGCAGCGCCCCCACGGGCAGGCGGATGGCCTGGGCGGCGGAGGCTTCGCTCACCGTGGCCCGGGCGTACATCTCGGGTTTCAGGCGGCCGTCGGCGTTGTCCACCACGGCCCGCACCGGGATGCGGCGGGTATTGGGGTCCACCATGGCTCCCACCCGGTCGATACGGGCGGAAAAATCGACGCCCGGGTAGGCATCCACCGCGAAATGCACATCGGCACCGGGCCGGGCCAGGGCGGCGGCCTTTTCGGGCAGGTCGATGGTCAGCCACAGGCGCTGGAGGTTGGAAATGACGAAAAGGGGATTCTGGGCGTCGGGCCGCACCTCGGTCCCCGGGTTGGCCTGGCGATCCACCACGTAGCCGGCCAGGGGGGCGCGCAGCACCAGGCGCTGGCCATCGATCCGGCTGCCGGCGGGGGCCAGGTTGGCGAGGCGCAGCCGGGCCCGCTCGGCCTCGGCCCGGGCAGCGTGGGCCTCGGCCTCGGAGGCTTCCAGCTCCCGGCGGGACAGGACTTCGCCGTCGAACAGGGTATGGGAGCGGGCCAGGGACTT
>JBLNBI010000366.1:0-7539 GCA_050259815.1 Actinomycetota bacterium
CCTGCCGACGCATCAAAAGCCCTGCTTCGGCAGGGCTTTTTACTTTCTAGAACACGATTTCCACGGAGTTAGCATGGTCAACGCCGATCCCGCCGAACTGGACAAATTCGGAGAACTCGCCCACCGCTGGTGGGATCCCAACAGCGAATTCAAGCCCCTGCATGAAATCAATCCCCTGCGCCTGGACTGGATCGACCGCTCCGTCGGCCTCTCCGGCAAGAAAGTCCTGGACGTGGGCTGCGGCGGCGGGCTGTTGTCCGAAGGCATGGCTTCCCGGGGCGCCACGGTGACCGGCATCGATCTCTCCGACAAGCCCCTGGGGGTCGCCCGCCTGCACCTCCTGGAAAGCGGCCAGAAGGTCGATTACCGCAAGGTTTCCGCCGAGGATCTGGCGGCGGAGATGCCGGGCGCCTTTGATGTCGTGACCTGCATGGAGATGCTGGAGCACGTCCCCAATCCCGCCAGCATCATCGCCGCCTGCGGCCGACTGGTGAAGCCGGGCGGCACGGTCTTCTTCTCCACGCTTAACCGCAATCCCAAGGCCTATCTCCTGGCGGTGGTCGGCGCCGAATATATCCTGGGCTGGTTGCCCAAGGGCACCCACGAGTATTCGAAATTCATCAAGCCTTCGGAACTGGCGCGCTGGGCCCGCCAGGCGGACCTTGAGGCCGCCGAGTTCATCGGCATGACCTACGCCCCCTTGTCCCGTCAATACCTGCTGGGCAACGACACCAGCGTCAATTACCTGGTCCGCGCCGTCCGCAATGTTTGAGGCAGTGCTGTTCGACCTCGACGGCACCCTGGCGGACACCGCGCCGGACCTGGGCAAGGCCCTGAATCGTCTCCGCCAGGATGAGGGCCTGCCCGTCCTGGCCCATGACCTCCTCCGCCCCTATACGTCCCAAGGCGTGCGGGGCCTGCTGCGGGTGGGATTCGGGATCGATCCGGAGCATCCCGACTACGGACGGCTGTCCGCACGCTTTCTGGAGTTCTACGCCGAAGACATCTGTTCGGAAACCCGATTGTTCGACGGCATTCCCGAACTGCTGGTCGCCCTGGAAAATGCCGCCATTCCCTGGGGCATCGTCACCAACAAGCGGACCCGCTTCACGACGCCGGTGGTGGCCGCCCTCGGGCTGTCCCAACGAACCATCTGCGTGGTGAGCGGCGACACGACCCCCATGCCCAAGCCTTCGCCCCTGCCCCTGCTGCATGCCTGCGGGCTGCTCGGATGCCGCCCCGAATCCACCCTGTTCGTCGGCGACGACCGCCGGGATATCGAGGCAGGAAGAGCAGCCGGCACCCGGACGGCTGCCGTTTCCTACGGTTATCTTGGGGACGGCGGTTCGCCCACGGACTGGCAGGCGGACTTCATCGCCGACCACCCCCTGGAACTTCTGGACTACGTACTAGGCGCCCGCCGCGCCTGAGTAGGCCATCGCCTCGCGCCGCTGGCATAATGGCTTGTGGAGCGGGTTGCCGCTCGGCGAGGGATGGAATGAACTCCAGAAAAGATAATTCCGACCGACGGATCATCGTCGGCAGATGCTTTGTACAGGCAGCGACAGCGCTGATGACGATG
This sequence comes from Actinomycetota bacterium, assembly GCA_050259815.1. Lineage (GTDB taxonomy): Bacteria > Pseudomonadota > Gammaproteobacteria > Burkholderiales > Rhodocyclaceae > JAGTRP01. Next base: position 1,583 of record JBLNBI010000366.1, read on the forward strand.
CTGTCGCTCGGCCCGGCGATCGCCCAGGACTGCGACGCCCGCTGGCCGCAACTCCAGTTCGCCCGGGACGACCTGCAGCGCGCGACCAATGAAGGTGACCTGGCTTCCGCCCAGGACTACGCCGACCGCGCCCGGCGGCGATTCGACAATCTCGCCGCTCTGGCCGCCCGTTGCGACTGCCCTTCCGCAGCTTCCAAGTTCGAAGAGGCCGCTGCCGGCATGCGCCGTGCCCAGGACGCCGAGTCCCGCAAGGAGCTTCGCGAGACAGCCACAGGAGCCAGGACGCTGTTCGAAGCCGCCCAAACCCAATTGCAAAGCTGCAAGAAACGCCAACCTTGACACCCACCACCGACAAATGACCATGAACACCAAGACCTCTAGACACACCGAGGGCCGGGCGGCAGTCGCCGTCAGCTTGCTCCTGGCTGCCTTCGCCCTCTCCGGGGCTCCCACCGCGCTCGCGGACGAGTCCGTCGGCATGGTGAAGACCTATCGGGCGCCGGCCTACGTCGTCCGCTCCGGCCAGGAATTGCCGGCCCAGGCCGGGATGCCGGTCTACCCGGCCGATCGCCTCAAGACCGGCAAGGACGGCGCCCTGGGAGTCACCCTCAAGGACGACACCTTGCTCTCCAGCGGTCCCAACAGCACCCTGGCCCTGGAACGCTTTGCCTTCAATTCCACCACCCACGAAGGCGGCATGCTGCTGAATGTCATCAAGGGCACTCTTTCCATGATTTCCGGGCTCATCGTGAAGAGCAACCCGGAAGCCGCCCGCATCCGGACGCCCCAGGCAACCATCGGCATCCGGGGCACCGAGCTGATCGTGGAAGTCGAGGGCGAAGAATGATGCGGCGTATCGCACTGACCCTCCTCGCCGCCGGCTTTTTAGGCGGCTGTGCCAACAAGGAACGGATCGTCGTCCTCCCCGGCCCGGACGGCAAGGTGGGAACGGTGGTCGTGGATAGCCGGTCAGGCCAGACCACCCTCAATACCGCCTACGCGGCAGTGGATGTATCCGGCCAACGGGCCGAGGCCAAGACCCTGAGCGAAGCCGAAATCCGGCAGCGCTACCAGGCGGCCCTCGACGCCATGCCCCAGCGCCCCATTTCCTTCAACCTCCCGTTCCTGTTCGACAAGACCCAACTCGTACCCGAGGGCCGGGGAACGATCACCGCCATTACCGAAGAATTCGCCCGCCGTAAGGCCGGCGAAGTTCTGGTCATCGGCCACTCCGACCAGACCGGAGATTCCCAGTACAACGTGGAACTTTCCCGACGGCGGGCCGAGGTGGTCCGGGAGATGCTCATTCGGGCTGGCATTCCCAAGGAGAGCATCGAACTCCAGTGGCGGGGTGATCGGGAGCCGGTGTCGACGACGGGAAAACAAGACCCGAAAAATCGCCGGGTGGAAGTGAAGGTCCGCTAAGCCGATCAGGCTGGCGTGGCGTACGTCCCCGATCCTCCAAAGACGGGGCTCGTTTCGAAACTCCGGGCCGGCCAGACGTTCAGATGGGTTTTCGACTTGATTGGAGCGTCATGACAGCCTGCCGCGCTTGGGTATTCGCCGTCCTCCTTGCCGGCTCCATCGCCGGGGTGGCCAAGGCCGCCTCCCCGGCCCTGGAACTCCAGGTCGAACTGGATCCAGGCTCCCGGGTCTTGAAGGCCCGGGCCCAAGTCACCCCGGCCTCCCGGGATTTCATCTTTGCCCTCCATCCGTCCCTGGAAGTGGCCTCCGCTTCGGCAGATGGCAAGTCTCTACGTGTCGTTTCCGGCAAACCGCACGATGGCCTCAGGGAATGGCGGATAAGCCTCCCTGAAAAGGCGGACAGGCTTCAACTGCTCTACAGTGGAACCCTGCCCCCCCTCGACGCCAACCTGGACCACCGGGACGTCCTCCAGGGCCTGTCGCCCATGGCGTCGAAGGAAGGCAGCTTCCTCCCCGGCGGAAGCGGCTGGTACCCCCAGCCCGGCCCCCTGTTCAGTTACCGGGTGACCCTGTCGGTACCCGCCGGCCAGCGAGCGCTGGTGCCCGGCCATCTCACCTCTGAACAGGACGAGGGCGGGCGCTACCAGGCCAGCTTCGACTTCCCCCATCCGACCGACGGCATCGATTTGATGGCCGGTCCCTGGGTAGTCCGCGAAAAGATCATGTCCCGCCCCGGTGCCGAGCCGGTGCGGCTGCGCACCTATTTCTTCAAGGACCTGGACGCCATCCCCGGCTTGGCCGACGGCTATCTGGAGGACACCGGGCGTTACTTGGCGCTGTATAGCGAGCTGATCGGCGCCTATCCCTTCACCGAATTCTCGGTGGTGGCTAGCCCCCTGCCCACAGGCTTCGGCATGCCCACCCTCACCTACCTGGGGGCCGATGTACTGAAATTGCCCTTCATCCGGGCCACCTCCCTGGGCCACGAGGTGCTCCACAACTGGTGGGGCAACGGCGTCTATGCGGATTACGCCAGGGGAAACTGGTCGGAGGGACTCACCACCTTCATGGCGGATTATTTCTACAAGGAGCGGGAGTCGGCCGAAGCCGCCCGGGAGATGCGCCTCGGCTGGCTGCGGGACTTTGCCGCAGTGCCGCCGGAAGGCCACCAATCATTGGCCAGTTTCCGTTCCCGGACCCATGGGGCCGCGGCGGCGGTGGGTTACGGCAAGTCGGCCATGGTCTTCCTCATGCTGCGTGACAGGATCGGCGAGGAGGCATTCCAGCGGGGCATCAGGACGTTCTGGGACAAGCACCGGTTCAAGGTGGCGACATGGGACGACCTGCGGAAAACCTTCGAGGACTCGTCCGGAAGCCCGCTGAGAGACTTCTTCAAGCAGTGGGTGGAGCGGGCTGGCGGCCCGACGGTCAAGATCGACCGGGCCACGGCAACGGAAGAGAACGGCAAGCACCGGCTCACCCTGATGCTGGAACAATCGGAACCCACCTACGCCCTACGCCTGCCCATTGAAATAATCCATCCCGGCCGTACCGAGCTACGCTGGGTGGATTTGGACAAGAAGCATGAGGCCGTCACACTGGACACTGATGGACAGGCGACGGGCGTGCGCCTTGATCCGGCGTTGCGGGTCTGGCGGGTGCTGGAGCCCGAACAACTGCCGCCCATTCTCCGGCAGTGGATCATCTCCCCATCGCCCCGCCTGGTTTTGGCCACCCAAACCGGCGACGCTCCCGACACTGCCCGGGCCCTCGCCGGGAAGCTGCTGGAAACGCCTCCCCATCTGGAATCCCTTGAAGCCATCGGCACAGGGAACAGCCCCATCCTGCTTGCCGGACTGCATGCTGACGTGGATGAAGCCCTGGCCCGAGCGGGCCTGTCGCCCCGGCCAGCAAACCTGTCCGGACGAGGCTCGGCGCAGGTATGGACCGTCCAACGGGAATCCGGGCCGCCGGTGGCGGTGATTTCCGCCCGGGATACCGACGCCCTGCGGGCCCTGCTGCGCCCCCTGCCCCACTACGGCAGCCAGAGCTGGCTGGTCTTCGAAGGGGGACGGGCCATTGCCAAGGGCGTGTGGTCAGCGCCCGGGCGGCTGATTCCGGTCGAGGGACACTGACGACTACCGGCGGGCGCGGATGCGGTCGGGGCCGACAACCTCGTCCCAGCTACTGTCGTAGCCGTCATAGTGGATTCGATAGCGTCCTTGCTGCTTAACCTCCAGGACGCTGCCGGGATACCAGGAACCGTGCCACTCTATATCGACCGCATCGCCCCGGACAAAGCCATCCCTGGATACAACCGGAGAAGAAGCCTTGGGCGCCACGGCAACGGTTTCCAGGGCCTTGATGCGATTCCGGGCGATGCCGGCGAAGCTGCCGTTGGGATACTGCCGCAGGTATTCCTGGAAATCCGCCTTGTCGTTGCTTCCCTTGATGCTGCTCCAGAATTCCATTTCCACGGCCGCCGAACTCGGCCCGACCGGGGTGACAACAGGGTTGGACGGGGCCGTCTGGACATTGACCGTGACCGGCCCGTTGATGAAATAGAAGTCCCCGTCGGTCTGGTCGTAGATGGCCGGATTCTGGTCGTGGCCGACGCTCTTGGCCTTGGCGATCACCGAGCTGCGCAGCTTACGAACCCCTTCGTCCAGACGCATGCCCGGGGTGGCGATGATGGGCAGGAATTCCCGGGTGAACAGGCCATTGGGGTTGTTGTCGTTGTCGGACAGCTTGTCCAGTGCCTGCTGGCCGATACCGGCCGAATACACCACCAGGGTGCCGTTGGGCGCTTGGGGAATGGCCAGCCCACGGGTGGCGCCAATGCTGCGTCCGTAGGCCTTCTTGAAGGGATTATCCCGGCAGGCGTCGATGACCAGAAGGCTCAGCTTGGCCTTGGCGTCCGAGAGGCGCTCCAGCACCCGTTGCATGTCCACCGCCTCGTCCACCAGGTCCTGCTCGCTTTTGACCTTGATATCCACGGGCAGCAGGAAATTGCTGCCGCCGGCCTGGACGCCGTGGCCGGCGTAGAAGAAGACCCCCACGCCGCCGCCGGATACCTTCTCGACGAACTGGCCGATGGCCTGATTCATTTCCCGGCGGGTCAGGTTCGTATACGAGAGGACTTCGAACCCCACCTTCTTCAACTGCTGGCCCACTGCCCGGGCATCGTTGGCCGCCTTCTCCAGCTTGGTGACTTCCTGGTAGGTGTCGTTGCCGATGACCAGGGCAACCCGCCTTTCCGGGGCGGCATGACCGGTGCCGACGAGCACCGTATGGACAAGGACGAGGGCGGCAAACAGGCGACGGATCATCGGGCAACTCCTTCAGGGCAACAGCGGCAATATTGCCCGAAAGCGACCCGATCTGCCTATTTGAATGCTTCCTGGATGGCCTGCACCAGAACGTCGGCAGGCTGGGCGCCGGAAACGCCGATCCGCCGGTTGAAGATGAAGAAGGGAACCCCGCCGATGCCCATTTCCTCGGCCAGGACGATCTCGCCCTGGATCTCGTCGGCGTCCTCGTCCGAGGCGAGGTAGGCGCGGACGGCTGCCGCATCGTCACCCAATTCGGCGGCAATCCGGGCCAGGGTTTCCGTACTGCCGATATCCTCACCTTGCTGGAAGTGGCCGACGAAGAGCCGCTCCACCAGGGCATCAGCCTGGCCATTGCGCTGGGCGCGGCGAATGAGGCGATGGGCCTTGAGGGTGTTGGGCCGGATGGCGATGCGTTCGAACGCGAAGTCGATGCCGGCCTGGCCGCCGGCCTGCCGAGTCCGCTCCCAGATACGCCGGACCTGTTCTGCACCGCCGAATTTGTGCTCCAGGAAGGGCAGGTAGGCGTCGCCCTCCGCCGGGGTATCCGGATTGAGCTGGAAGGGATGCCAGACCACCGACACTTCCTCTCCCACGCGCTGCAGGGCCTCTTCGAGATGGCGTTTACCGATGAAGCACCAGGGGCAGACCACATCGGAAATGATATCGACCTGAATCGTCATGACATTGCAAGGATTTCGGATTCGCCCATTGTAGCCGGCGCCCCGCGCCCGAGCATCCTGAGGACCTCGGCCCTCACTCGATCCTACAGCTCGACGGGCTCGACGACTTCGCAATCGGCACCATATTTCAGGATATCCATGAGCAGTTCGGGATCGCTGGCATAGGGCAGGCGCAATTCATAGAACCCATTGTCGAGCATGCGCCCCGATTGCAGGGGATGCCATTTCTCCGCCGACACCCAGCGGGCCCTTTCGGGAGAGAAGCGCAGCACCGCCCATTTCACATCCTGGCCGGCGAAGATGCCGTAGCCGGAACCCAGGACCGCATCTAGGCTGTCCTCCGGCACATCCCGGGCCGGCGTATCGAGGAGCTCGACCCGCCGGATGGCATCCACCGAAAAGCTGCGGAGTTCGTTCCTCAGATGGCACCAGGCATCCAGATACCAGTTATCCCGATAATGGACCAGGCGCTGGGGAGAGACTTCCCGGTGAGTTGTCTCGTTCCTGCCCCGGGCATAGT
>JBLNBI010000367.1:0-4110 GCA_050259815.1 Actinomycetota bacterium
GATGGGCTGGATCGGGGGCAAGACCGTCCAGTTCCCCGACATCAGCGTCGCCGTCTCCACCCGCAACGCCACGGTGGCGGTGCAGACCCTGGACGGACGGGCCATCGCCACCTCCCGCAGCATGCTGGTCTCCCTGGGCGCCCGCTCCATCCCGGCCGCCGGGAACCGCATGCCTTACTATTCGGAGCCGGTGGAGGGCCGGGTGACCATCCGCAGCGCGGCGGGCCTCAAGCTCTTCAAGCGCCGCCCGGACGGCACCGAGCAGCAACTGCCCGTCACCTACAGCAACGGCGCCTACGTCCTCAATCTGGACCCCAGCCTGCAGTCCTACTGGCTGATGCTGAAGTAGGCGCGGAACAGGGACAGGCCGCCGTGAAGCCGGATACCCACCTGCCGTCCCCGCCGCCCCCCAGCCTCGGCAAGCGCATCCTCCAGGCCGGGGCGTGGAGCCTCTCGGGCTACGCCCTGAGCCAGACGGTGCGGTTCGGCAGCAACCTGGTGATGACCCGTCTCCTGGTGCCGGAGATGTTCGGCATCATGGCCATCGCCAACCTGCTCATGGTGGCACTCACCCTCCTTTCTGACCTGGGGCTGCGGCAGAACATCATCCAGAGCCGCCGGGGCGACGACCCCCGCTTCCTGGACACCGCCTGGACCGTGCAGATCGTCCGGGGCGCCCTCCTGGGGGGAGCAGCCCTGGGCCTCGCCTGGATTCTCGACGTCGCCCAGCGCATGGGGGCCACCGACCCCTCCCGGGCCTACGGCAACCCGGTCCTGCCCCTGGTCATCGCCTGGGTGGCGGCCTCGGCCCCCATCGCCGGCTTCCAGTCCATTCGGGTGGCCACCGCCGTCCGCCACCTGCAGCAGCGCAAGGTGGTGTGGGTGGAGCTGGCCGGGCAGGTGTCCGGCATCGCCGTCACCCTGGCCTGGGCGTGGGTGGCGCCCTCCATCTGGGCCCTGGTGGCGGGCAACCTGGCCGCCGCCGTGGGCTCCACCCTGGCCAGCCACCTGCTGCTTCCCGGGCCGCCCCAGCGCTTCGCCTGGGACCAGTCCGCCCTCTCCGAACTGCTGGGCTTCGGACGCTGGATCCTGCTGTCGTCGGCCATCGGCGTCCTGGCGGTGAGCGCCGACCGGCTCTTCCTGGGGGCCATGGTGGATGCCCACCTCCTCGGCCTCTACACCATCGGCCAGCTCATCGTCACCGCCCTGGAGAACGGCATCGCCCGGCTCTTCGTCACCGTCTCCCTGCCGGTGATGAGCGAGGCCGCCCGCCAGGACCGGGCCGGCCTGCGGGACCTCTACCACCGGCTGCTGGCCCCCTTCGACATCTTCCTGCTCTTTGTCGCCGGCTTCCTTTTCGCCGGCGGCCAACACCTCATCGCCCTCCTCTACGACCCCCGCTACGCCCGGGCCGGGGCCGTCCTGGCGGTGCTTTCCCTGTCCCTGCCGGGGCTGCGCTTCGGCATGGCCTACCAGCTTTACCTGGCCCTCGGCCGGCCCCACCTGATGACCCTGATCAGCGCGGTGCGCCTGGGAGCCCTGGTGATCCTCCTACCGGCGGGGTTCTGGCTGGGGGGATTTTCCGGCGCGGTTTGGGCAATCGCCCTGCACAACTTCCTGACCGCTCCCTTGGTCCTCCACTTCAACCGGCGGCTCGGCATTTCCAGCCTGCGCAGCGACTTGAGGGTCCTCCCCTGCTTTCCCCTGGGGCTGGCCCTCGGCTGGCTGCTGGGGCCGGCCCTCTCCCACCTGGGCCTCATCCCCCCGGCAGCGGGCTGGGCAACCACAGGAGTCTTCCCATGAATACGGCAACCGACACCCTCCGCACCGTGCTCCCCCGGCCGGTGCGCCGTTTCCTCCGTTCCTGCCACCGGGACTGGGTGTTCCGGCGGGCCATGGCGGCCTTCCGACGGGATCCCCTGGCGGCCACCGAGCCCGGCAGCCCGCTGCTCGCCGACCTGGTGTACGGCTGGGGCAATGACGGCTGGAGCGCCCTCCAGGAGTACCTGGCGGCCTGCATCCGCCACGCCCTGGCGGCCAAGGGGCCGATCCTGGAATGCGGTTCCGGGCTCACCACCCTCTTGGTCGGCGCCGCCGCCGAGAAGGCCGGGGTGGATCTGTGGTCCATGGAACACCTGCCGGACTGGGGCGACCGGGTGGGCCACGCCCTCCAGCGCCACGGCCTGGGTTCGGTGCGCCTCCACGTCGCCTCCCTGCGGGACTACGCCGGCTACGCCTGGTACGACCCGCCCCTGAAGGCCATGCCGAACAACTTTTCCCTGGTGATCTGCGACGGTCCGCCGGGCTCCACCTGGGGCGGGCGCTACGGCCTCCTGCCCATCATGGGGAGCCGGCTCGCCCCCGGCTGCATCATCCTCCTGGACGACGCGGCCCGGCCCGACGAGCAGGCCATCGCCCAGCGCTGGCAGGCGGAAGCGGGGGCGCGCTACGAGACCCTGGGCAGCCAGAAGCCCTACATCCGCATGCAGCTCCTCAAGGACGCGGCATGAGGGCGGCGACGGGCTCCAACCGCCGGCTGGACCTGGCCTGGCGCCTCCTGGGCAGCGCCGGCGCCCGCCTGGCGCCGGAACTGCGGCGGCGGCAGGCGCGCCGGCAGCCGGACTGGAGCCGCCGGGCCCAGCTCAAGGTGCTGCTGGTGACGGAGCGAGACCCCATCTCCGAGAGCCAGATTTTTCCCCTCTACTACCACGCCGACGCCCTCCACCGCCGCTGGCGGACGGACTTCCGGGAGGTGGATTTCTCCGCCTGCGAGGCCGACCCGGCCAAGGTGCCCCGGGGCGCCGACCTCATCCTGGCCCAGGCCTGGCCCAACAAGGCGGGGCAGCGCATCGCCGCCACCCTGGAACGCCTGCGGGAGGCCAATCCCGATGCCCGGGTCACCTTCATGGATGCCGGCGCCCCCCTCGACCTGCGCCTGGCCGAGGCGGTGGCCCCCTGGGTGGACCGCTACGTGAAGAAGCACGTCTTCCGGGAGCGGCAGCGCTACTTCCGCCACACCCGGGGCGACACCAACCTGATCGAGTACTTCAATCGGCTCTACGGCCTGGGCGAGGCGCCCCCGGTGGAATTCCCGATTCCCGCCGGCTTCCTGGACAAGCTCCTGGTGGGCCCCAGCTTCTTCACCTCGCCCCGCATGCTGCCGGTCTTCCGCTCCGCCCCGGAGCCCCTGTCCCTGGACAAGCGCATCCACCTCCACGCCCGCTTCGCCGAGAAGGGCGAGGCCTGGTACGAGCGCATGCGCCGCCACGCCCTGGAGGCCTGCCGGGACTTCGCCCCCGGCTCGGTCATCAGCGCCGATTCCCTGGCCTTCCGCCGCTACCTGGCCGAGCTGATGGCGGCCCGCATCTGCTTCAGCCCCTTCGGCTACGGGGAGGTGTGCTGGCGGGACTACGAGGCGGTCATGTGCGGCGCCCTGCTGGTGAAGCCGGACATGTCCCACGTGGAAACCCGGCCCAACATCTTCGTGCCCTTCGAGACCTACGTCCCGGTGGCCTGGGACCTGTCGGACCTGCCGGACAAGATCAACCACTACCTCCACAACGAGGAAGCCCGGCGGGCCATTGCCCGACAGGCCTACCGGAGGCTCCACGACTACTGCGCCCAGGGCGTCTTCATCGACCAGTTCGCGGGGGTCTTCGATGGCTAGCCCGGCCCGGCTCCCGGCGGCGGAAGGAGCGGTGGACGTCACCACCATCCTGGTCAATTACAACACCCGCCACCTGCTGGAAGACTGCTTCGGCCGCCTCCAGGCGGCGAGCCAGGGGCTGCGCTGCCGGACCATCGTGGTGGACAACGCCTCGGTGGACGGCTCCCCCGACTTCATCCGCCGCCACTGGCCGGACTGGCTGCTGATCGAGAACGGCCGGAACGTCGGCTTCGGCCGGGCCAACAACCAGGCCCTGCCCCTGGTGGAGGGCCGCTACGTCCTGCTCCTCAACACCGACGCCTTCGTCGCCCCCGACACCCTGGAAAAGACCGTGGCCTACATGGACGCCCATCCCCGCTGCGGCATCCTGGGGGTGCGCCTCGTCGGCCGGGACGGCGAACTGCAACCCTGCGCCCGCTATTTCCCTACCCCCTGGAACCTCT
>JBLNBI010000368.1:0-5831 GCA_050259815.1 Actinomycetota bacterium
TGCCACCGGCAAAGAGCCGCTTATCGCCAATACCCATTGTTCACGGGCACAGGTCAGGCGATTTCGGCGGCGATCCTCTGGTAGGCGGCGAAGCGGCGCTCGTCCATGCGGTGCTCGGAGAGGGCGAGGCGTAGGGCGCAATCCGGCTCCCGGTCGTGGCGGCAGTCCCGGAAGCGGCATTGGCCGAGGTAGGGGCGGAATTCCGGGAAGGCCTGCTCCAGCTCCCCCCGGTCCAGGTGGGCGAGGCCGAATTCCTGGAGGCCCGGGCAGTCGATGAGGTGGCTTGCCCCGTTCAGGTGGTAGAGGCAGGCGTGGGTGGTGGTGTGCTTGCCGGAATCCAGGGCGGCGGAAATTTCCCGGGTGGCGGCGTTGGCTTCCGGCACCAGGGCGTTCACCAGGGTGGATTTGCCCATGCCGGACTGGCCGACCAGGACGCTGGTGCGGCCTTCCAGGTGGGGGCGCAGGTCTTCGGCGTGGGCCCGGGCGCACAGCTCCAGGATGGGGTAGCCCAGCTTGGTGAAAATCTCCAGGCGCTGGCGGGCAGCGGGCAGGCGGTCGGCGAGGTCGCACTTGTTGAGGACGATGAGGACGTCGATGTCCTGGCTCTCGGTCGCGATCAGGGTGCGGGTGACCAGTTCGTCGGAGAAGGCCGGCTCTACGGCGACCACCAGGACCACCTGGTCCACGTTGGCGGCGATGAGCTTCTGGCGGAATTCATTGGAGCGGTAGAGGAGGTTCTGGCGAGGCTGGATGCCCTCGATGACGCCTTGGTCGGCGGCGGTCTGGCGGATATCCACCCGGTCGCCGCAGGCGATTTCGCTTTTCTTGCCCCGGGGGAAGCAGGGCAGGGTGGAACCGTCCTCCCGCTCCACCACATACTGCCGCCCGTGGGCGGCGACTACCAGGCCGGTTTCGGTCATTGTTTATTGTCGAATCGGTAATATTGCTGATTTAGCCAGGCCGCCACGGCGCCCTCTTCCTCCGGCAACCAGCCGGCCTTGGCCATGGCGCTGCAGGCGGCGACCCGCTGCAGGAGTTCCTGTTTGTTGGAGACGAGCCGCCCTTCCCGGATATACATCTTGCTGCCGTCGCCGCCGTACATGCGGGCATGGCAGGCGATGCAGGACTTGTCGTGGAGGGCCTTGCCCAGGCTCGGGTCGACCTTGCCCCAGGGATCGTCCGCCATGGCGGCCCCGGAAACCAGGGTGGCCATGAGGACGAGGATGGGGCGCATGGAGATCACTGGGTCTGCAGCCGACGCAGGTGGTCGATGCGCTCCGCGGCCGGCGGATGGGAATCGTAGACCAGGGAATGGAGCGGGTCCGGGGTCAGGGTCGCGGCATTGTCCTCGTAGAGCTTGACCAGGGCCCGGGCCAGGTCGTCGGCGTTGGCGTGGCGGGCGGCGTAGGCGTCGGCCTCGAATTCATGGCGGCGGGAGACGAGGCTCATGACCGGGCTCAGGGGGAAGGTGAATACCGGGATGGCCAGGAAGAAGAGGATCAGCGCGAGCGCCGTATTACGGACCGGGACCCCGAGTCCTTCGTAGAACCAGGGAGCGTCGATCAGTTGGCCCAGGAGCCACAGACCCGCCAGGGAAAGCCCGAACATGAGGACGATGCGCTTCACCACATGGCGATGGCTGAAATGGCCCAACTCATGGGCGAGCACGGCCTCGATCTCGGTGGGCTGGAGCCGGGATAGCAGGGTGTCGAAGAAGACGATGCGCTTGGAGCGGCCGAAGCCGGTGAAATAGGCGTTGCCGTGGCTGGAGCGCTTGGAGCCGTCCATGACGAAGAGCCCCTTGGACTGGAAGCCGCAGCGCTGCAGCAGCGCCTCGATGCGGGACTTCATCTCGCCGTCCTCCATGGGGGCGAACTTGTTGAAGAGGGGAGCGATCCAGGTCGGGTAGATGAAGAGGATGAGGAGATTCACCGCCGACCAGAACAGCCAGACGTACAGCCACCAGCGCTGGCCCATGGCTTCCATGAGCCAGAGCACCGCCAGGAGGATGGGAGTGCCGATGGCGAGGGCGAGGGCGGTCTGCTTGGCGAGGTCGGACAGGAAGAGGCCCAGGGTCATGCGGTTGAAGCCGAAGCGCTCCTCCACCACGAATTGCCGGTAGAGGGAGAAGGGCAGGTCCACCAGGCCGGAAACGACCATGAGGCTGAAGATCATGGCGACCCCATACCAGAGGCCGTCGAGGCGGGGGCTCCAGAAGCCGTGCAGGGCGGCGATGCCGCCCCCCAGGGTGAGGGCCAGGAGCAGGGCGGTTTCCACCAGGGTGGATTGCATGCCGAGCTTGGTGCGGGCAACGGTGTAATCGGCCGCCTTCTGGTGGGCGGCCAGCTGGATGCGCTCGCTGAACAGGGCGGGAACCCGGTCGCGGTTGGACTGGACGCAATTCATCTGGCGCATGGCCAGCCAGAGCCGGGCGGCAAGGGTGAGAACCACGGCGGCGAGAAAGATGAGGGTGAAGCTGCTGGCCATCGACTATGAGAAAATAATGGTTTTTGAGTTTCAGGCAATTATATGGCACGCGACCCGAACAACCTCGTCTGGCTGGACATGGAAATGACCGGCCTCAACCCCGATAGCGACCGTATCCTGGAGCTTGCCATCGTGGTCACCGATTCCAACCTGGAAATGGTGGCCGAATCGCCGGTCTGGGTCGTCCATCAGAGCGATGCCGTCCTCGACGCCATGGACGATTGGAACAAGAAAACCCATGGCCGTTCCGGCCTGCTGGATCGGGTCAAGGCCACCCGCCACGACGACGCCATGGTCGAGGCCGAAGCCCTGGAATTCATGAAGAAATATGTCGGGGAGCGCCAGTCGCCCATGTGCGGCAATTCCATCTGCCAGGACCGCCGCTTCATGGCCCGCTACATGCCCGGGCTGGAAGCCTGGTTCCATTACCGCAACCTCGACGTCAGCACCCTGAAGGAGCTGTGCAAGCGCTGGACGCCGGAGGTGTACAAGGGCTTCAAGAAGCAGGGCAAGCACACCGCCTTGGCGGACATCTACGAATCCATCGAAGAACTCCGGTACTACCGGGAGCACTTCATCAAGCTCTAACGCTTATACAGGCGGAACCGCTCCCGCTTGTCCCCCGGGCGGCTGCCTTCCCACACCAGGGACCAGGCGCCGTCCGGCGCCGCCAGTTCCCGGCGGCTGTCGCCCTGGACCAGCAGCCAGTCGCACTTGCGGCCGGCGCCGCTGGTAAATGCCAGGGGCTCCATTCCCGTGAAATAGGCCAGCGATGCCCGGTGGGTGTCGCTGAGGTCCCGCTCGGCCAGACAGCCGTGGTTTGCCGGCAGCTGCTTGGCAATGGCCAGGGCCACTGGCCGGTAGCTCTTGCCGTAGTCGAACCAGGGCAGCCACAGGAGGGTGGCAAGGAGCCAGAAGGTGGTGAAACCCATGGTCCAGTGGGTCAGGCTGCGGTAGGGCGAGCGCCGGGAGGTTGCCATCAGCCAGGCCCAGGCCAGGGTGCCGGCGGCGGCGATCAGCACGGGCAGCGGCTCGAAGTGGCCGACGAACCCGGGGCGCAGCACCACCGTGCGCTTGGCGAGCTTCTCCGGCCAACCCAGGGCCAGGGCCGACCAGCCGAACCAGACCAGCCCCGCGAAGAAGGTGAAGGTCATCATGCTGAACCAGTCGAAGGCATTGGCCGCGCCCCGGCGCAGGGACAGGGCCCCGGGGGTGGCCAGCAGGGCCAGGGGCGGGAGCAGCAGGAGGGCCGGCAGCTCCTTCGGACGGTAGGCCAGGACCAGGAGCAGGAGGGTGATGCCGAAAAGCATCAGGGGCAGGACGATGGTCCGCTCCTTGAGCCGGTTGCGGCTGGTCCATAGCCACCAGGCGGCGATGGGCAGGGTCGGGAAGGCGAACCAGAGAAGTAAGCCCAGGTAGGCGCCGACGGCGCGGGACGACGGGTCGCCTTCGAAGAATTGGGCAATTTCTGCGGCTAGCCAGCCATTCAGGCGGTCCGGTTCCAGAAGTCCAAGGACGATGGGCCAAGGGGCGGCCAGCAGGGCGAAGAGCAGGAGTCCTGCCAGGCAGGTGCGCCAGGCCGTGCGGCGATCGGCGGACAGAAAGGCCGCCAGGGGGCCGGCGATCAGAAGCGGTAGGGTGGGGGCGATGCCGGTTCCGAGGAAGCAGGCGGCCAGGGCGCCGCCGTAGAGGCCGGCGGCCAGCCTGGGTTTGCGCCCGAAGGCAGCCATGGCGCCGAGTCCGCAGCCATAGGCAGCCAGCGCCACCAGGAAAGGCTGGGCGTCGTGGGCGTGGACAATGAGGCCGGCGGTGCCTGCGAGAAGCAGGGGGCTGGCGGCGGCGGATTCCTGGCCGTGCAGCTCACGGCCGGCATAGTAGATGCCGACCAGGGCGAGGGCCACCCAGATACCGCTGGCTACCCGCATGGCGTCGTGGAGGGGCAGAAGCCAGCCCAGCGCCTTGCCGGTCAGGGCAGCACTCCAGTAATAGAGGGGGGGCTCGTTGAAGGGGCGGCCGGCCAAGGCGGGGGACAGCCAGTCGCCGTGGGCGAGCATGTTCCAGGCGGTGCCCAGGTGGATGGCGTCTTCGCCCTTCCAGGGGTCGCGGCCCACCAGGCCGGCGACGACGTAGAAAGTGAGCATGCCCGCCAGGACCCAGCCGGTGGGAGGGAGGCGAAGGCCGCGGTGCAGTTTGGCGATCAGGTCTGCCATAAACGAAAAAGGCAGCCAGAGGCTGCCTTTGTGTTCCTGTTCAAGCGGTTCAGGCGGACTTGCGCAGGGCGCCGAACTTTTGGTTGAACTTCTCGACGCGGCCGGCGGTGTCGACGATCTTCTGCTTGCCGGTGTAGAAGGGGTGGCACAGGGAGCAGACTTCCACGTGCAGCGGCTTCTTCATGGTCGAACGGGTGGTGAAGGTGCTGCCGCAGGAGCAGGTCACCTGGATTTCGGCGTATTCGGGGTGGATTCCGGCTTTCATGTCTTTACCTTTCGTCAAGCGGCCGGCGGTTGTGGCCGACCTGGAAAACACGCGATTATCCTCTAATAATCGCGTGCCTGCAAGGGCTGTCGGCGAGTTAGCCGCGACGCATGGCGTCGAAGAACTCGTTGTTGCCCTTGGTGGACTTGATCTTGTCCAGGAGGAATTCCATCGCCTCCAGATCGTCCATGGGGTAGAGCAGTTTGCGCAGGACCCACATCTTCTGGAGCACGTCGGGCTTCAGCAGCAGCTCTTCGCGGCGGGTGCCGGAGCGGTTGACGTTGATGGCCGGGTAGATGCGCTTCTCGGCCATCTTGCGGTCCAGGTGGATTTCCATGTTGCCGGTGCCCTTGAATTCCTCATAGATCACGTCGTCCATGCGGGAACCGGTTTCCACCAGGGCGGTGGCGATGATGGTGAGGGAGCCGCCTTCCTCGATGTTCCGGGCGGCGCCGAAGAAGCGCTTGGGCTTCTGCAGGGCATTGGCGTCCACACCGCCGGTGAGCACCTTGCCGGAGGCAGGCTGCACGGTGTTGTAGGCGCGGGCCAGGCGGGTGATGGAATCGAGGAGGATGACCACATCCTTCTTGTGCTCCACCAGGCGCTTGGCCTTCTCGATGACCATTTCGGCCACGGCGACGTGGCGGGTGGCCGGCTCGTCGAAGGTGGAGGCCACGACCTCGCCCTTCACGGTGCGGGTCATTTCGGTCACTTCCTCGGGACGTTCGTCGATGAGCAGAACGATCAGCACCACATCCGGGTGGTTGGTGGTGATGGCATGGGCGATATGCTGGAGCATCACCGTCTTGCCGGACTTGGGCGGCGCCACCAGGAGGCCCCGCTGGCCGGCACCGATGGGGGCGATCATG
>JBLNBI010000369.1:0-2794 GCA_050259815.1 Actinomycetota bacterium
GGACAAGGAACTGGCCGCCCGCTTCGCCCCCCTGGCCAAGACCCTGACCGACAGCGAAGCCCAGATCGTGGCCGAGATGAAGACCGTCCAGGGCAAGCCGGCGGACATCGGCGGCTACTACAAGGCCGACCCGGAGAAGTGCAAGGCCATCATGCGTCCGAGCGCCACCTTCAATGCTGCCCTGAAGGCCGCCCGCGGCTGATAGCCCACCCGCCCACAAGGCACAAGCCCGGCAAACCGGAACCCCGGTTTGCCGGGCTTTTTCATTGGCTTATCGGCGGCTGACATAACGAGTTTTTTTAAACATAATTACAGCCACCAGCTGCCGGAGAAGTGTCCCGGCAAGGGCACCGAGAAATATCCCGCGCAGCACGTCCGTTACCCCAACAACAGCGAATGGAGTGGATATGGCATCTCACATCAAGATTCCGCAAGGTGGTTCGAAGATCGTTCCGGGACAGGCGATTCCGGACAATCCCATCATCCCGTTCATCGAAGGCGACGGCATCGGGGTCGATATCACTCCCGTCATGATCAAGGTGATCGACGCGGCCGTGGAGAAGGCCTACGGCGGCAAGAAGAAAATCCACTGGATGGAGGTCTACGCCGGCGAAAAATCCACCCGGCTGTACGGTCCCGACGAATGGCTGCCGAAAGAGACCTTCGACGCCCTCAAGGAATTCTCCGTCTCCATCAAGGGCCCAATGACCACCCCCGTGGGGGGCGGTATCCGCTCCCTGAACGTGGCGCTCCGCCAGGAGCTGGACCTCTACCAGTGCGTGCGCCCGGTGCGCTATTTCAAGGGCGTACCTTCTCCCTTGAAGAACCCGGAACTGACCGACATGGTCATCTTCCGCGAGAACACCGAGGACATCTACGCCGGCATCGAGTGGAACGCCCAGTCCGAGGGCGCCAGGAAGGTCATCGATTTCCTGCAGAAGGAGATGGGGGTCAAGAAGATTCGCTTCCCGGAAACCTCCGGCATCGGCATCAAGCCCGTCTCCATCGAGGGCACCCAGCGCCTGGTGCGCGCCGCCATCAAGTACGCCATCGACAACGACCGCAAGTCGGTGACCATCGTCCACAAGGGCAACATCATGAAGTTCACGGAGGGCCTCTTCCGTGACGTGTCCTACAAGCTGGCCCAGGAGGAGTTCGGCGCCGAGCCCATCGACGGCGGCCCCTGGTGCCATTTCAAGAACCCGAAGAGCGGCCGGGAGATCGTCATCAAGGACGCCATCGCCGACGCTTTCCTCCAGCAAATCCTGCTGCGTCCGGCCGAGTACGACGTGATCGCCACGACCAACCTGAACGGCGACTACATCTCCGACGCCCTGGCCGCCCAGGTGGGCGGCATCGGCATCGCCCCGGGAGCCAATATCTCCGACCAGTACGCCTGCTTCGAAGCCACCCACGGCACCGCACCCAAGTACGCCGGCCAGGACAAGGTGAACCCCGGTTCCCTCATCCTCTCCGCCGAGATGATGCTGCGCCACCTGGGCTGGAAGGAGGCGGCCGACTTGGTTGTTAAAGGCATGGAAGCTGCCATCGGCGACAAGGTCGTGACCTACGACTTCGCCCGCCTGATGGACGGCGCCCAGGAAGTGTCCTGCTCCGCCTTCGGCGACGCCATGATCGCCCGGATGTGATCGGTTATCCGGAATCCATGGAGGAAGCCCCCGCTGGCCGGGGGCTTTTTCTTGGTCCGCGTGCCGGGATGGAATGCTGTTGGTGGTGCCGCGGGGAGATTGCCGCTAGGAATAAACCGTTCCCTTTGCTACCCTCCGCTTCTGCAAAAAGAAGCCCCCGACTCGTGCATCGGTAAGAGCCGAATTGTCCGTCGTTAAATCCCTGCCTGCCGCCTCCATCCCCGTCCCCTCGGATGCTCCGCCAGCCTCCGGGCCGGTGGCCGTCTTCGATTCCGGCCTGGGTGGGCTCACCGTGTTGCGGGCGTTGCAACGCCGTCTGCCGGGCGAGGACTTCTTCTATTTTGCGGATACCCACCACCTGCCCTATGGCGACAAGCCGGAGGCCTTCCTGCGGGAACGCGGGCGCAAGGTGGCCGTGGCGCTGGCGGAACGGGGCTGCAAGGCCCTGGTTGTCGCCTGCAACACCGCGACGGCAGCGGCCGCCGAGGTGATCCGCGAGAGCGTCGAAATACCCGTGGTGGCCCTGGAACCGGGGGTCAAGCCGGCAGCGGCCGCCACCCGCCGGGGCGTGATCGGCGTCCTGGCCACCACCCGAACCCTGGCCAGCGAACGCTTCAGCCGCCTGGTGCGCGAGCACGCCGCCCATGTGCAGGTCATTGCCCGGGCCTGCCCCGGCCTGGCCGATGCCATCGAGGTCCATGGGCCGGACAGCCGGGAAGTGGCGGCTCTCCTGGATGACTTCGTATCCTCGCTGGCCGAGGCCGATCAGGTGGTGCTGGGCTGCACCCACTACCCCTGGGTGCGGGAAGCCATTGCCGCCCGCCTGCCGGGGGCGGAATTGATCGACACCGGCGAGGCGGTCGCCCGCCAATTGGAACGTATCCTGCGCGGCAACGGGCGGCTGGGGGGGCATGGCCGGCTGGCTGTCGCCACCAGCGGCAATCCCGTCGCCGTGCGGGAAACCGTGGCTCGCCTGTGGGGGAGCCCCTTGCCCGTGGAACACTGGAATATCTGATGGAAAAACCCCTGGCTGGACTCAAAGTCGTCGAACTCGGCACCCTCATCGCCGGCCCTTTCTGCAGCCGCATCCTGGCCGAGTTCGGCGCCGAGGTGGTCAAGGTGGAATCCCCCGACGGCGGCGATCC
>JBLNBI010000370.1:0-21463 GCA_050259815.1 Actinomycetota bacterium
ACTGGTAGAGCCCGCCCTGTTCGATTCCCGCCTGGTTCCCCGGCGCCATAACAGCCATAAGGGCACCTACGGCAATGCCGGCATCCTGGGCGGCGCCCATTCCATGCTGGGCGCCGTCTTCCTGGCCGGCCGAGCTGCCTTGAAGCTCGGCACGGGCCGGGTCTATCTCGGTCTCCTGGACCCCAATGCCCCCACCTTCGACCCGGTGCAGCCTGAGCTGATGCTCAGGAAACCCGAAGGCGTCCTGGATGCCGGTCTCACCGCCCTGGCCTGCGGCCCCGGCCTGGGCAACAGCCTGCAGGCCATTGAACTCCTGGAGAAGGCCCTGTCCTCGGACCTGCCCCTGGTCCTCGATGCCGACGCCCTCAACCTCATTTCGGCCGAGACGGATCTCCAGGCAATCCTGTGCGACCGTTCCGCGCCCACCATCCTCACCCCCCACCCGGCGGAAGCCGCCCGACTCCTGGACACGGACATTGCCGCCATCCAGGCAGACCGCATCGCCATGGCCCAGCAGATCGCCGCCCGCTTCCGCTGCCATGTGGCCTTGAAGGGCTGCGGCACGGTGGTGGTGGCGCCGGACGACCGCTGGTGGATCAACGCCACCGGCAACCCGGGCATGGCTTCCGCCGGCACCGGGGACGTGCTGACCGGCTTCGCCGTGGCCCTCCTGGCCCAGGGCTGGGAGGCCGAAAGCGCCCTGCTGGCAGCAGTCCACCTGCACGGCGCGGCCGGGGATGCCTTGGTCAGCCAAGGGATCGGCCCCATCGGCCTGGCCGCCTCGGAACTGATCGACGCCGCCCGTTCCATCTTCAACGATTGGCATGCCGGTGCATGAACAGAAGCCCCTGCGGGGCGTTTTCCTGCTGCTCAATGCCCTCTTCTTCTTCGCCGTCCTCGACGCCACCGCCAAGTACCTCACCCAGACCTTCAGCATCCCCATGCTGGTCTGGGCTCGCTACCTGACCCACTGCCTGCTGATGTTGATATTCCTCGGCCCCCGCATGGGCCGGGGCCTGGTGGCCTCGAAACGGCCGTTGCGCCAGGTGATGCGGGCCGTCCTGCTCCTGGGCTGCACCGGTTTCGGTTTCGCCGCCCTCTCCCGCATGCCCCTGGCGGAGACCACGGCCACCGCCTTCACCGCCCCCCTCATGGTGGCCATCCTGGCCGGCCCCTGGCTGAAGGAGCGGCTGTCCGGCTACCAATGGCTGGCCGTCCTGGCAGGCTTTGGCGGGGTCCTGCTCATTGCCCGCCCAGGTAGCGCGGTCACTCCGGACGGCATCGCCTTCGCGCTGCTCGCCGCCGCCTGCTACGCGGTCTACCAGATCCTCACCCGGCAACTGGCGGTGACCGAGAATTCGGTGACCATGCTGTTCTACACCGCCCTGGTGGGCTCGGTGGCCATGACCCTCTTCCTGCCCTGGTACTGGGCCGGCCCTATGCCGACGGCCCGGGAAGCGGCCATGATCGCCGGCCTGGGTATCCTCGGCGGCTGCGGCCACTTCCTCCTCATCCGCGCCTTCCGCCACGCCCCGGCCTCGACCCTGTCGCCCTTCATCTACGTCCAGATGGTCTGGGCCATCCTGCTGGGCGCCCTGGTTTTTTCCCACTGGCCCGACGCGTTTTCCCTGCTGGGAAGCGGCGTCATCGTCGCCTGCGGCCTCTACCTCGGCCTCTCGGCGCGGTACAATGGCCGCCCTTCGCCTGAGCCCAGTTAATCGCCATGTCCATCGATTTCCCCTATCCCCTCGCCCCCGAAATCGCCCGCAACGTCGATGAAGCCCTTGCCGAGGACGTCGGCGACGGCGACCTGACCGCTGAACTGGTGCCCTATGGCAAGCGGGTCCGGGCCACCGTCATTTCCCGGGAAGCCGGCGTGCTGTGCGGTTCCGCCTGGTTCGAGCTGTGCATCTTGAAGCTCGACCCCACCGCCAACGTTTTCTGGGCCACCGACGACGGCAAGCGCATTTCCCCCAACCAGGTGCTATGCGAAATCGAAGGGGATGCCCGGGCGCTCCTCACCGCCGAGCGCAGCGCCCTCAATTTCCTCCAGCTCCTGTCCGGCGTGGCCACCAAGGCCCGCACCTACGCCGACGCCATCGCCCACACCAAGGCCCAGGTGGTGGATACAAGGAAGACCCTGCCCGGCCTGCGCATCGCCCAGAAATACGCGGTGCGGGCCGGCGGCGGCGGCAACCACCGGCTGGCCCTGTGGGACGCCATCCTCATCAAGGAAAACCACATCCTGGCCGCCGGCGGCATCCCGGAAGCCATGGAAGAAGCCCGGCGCACCGCCGAGCGGGTGGGCGAACTGTGCAAGTTCATCCAGGTGGAAGTGGAAAGCCTGGACGAACTGAGAATCGCCCTGGACGCCGGCGCCACCATGATCCTGCTGGACAACTTCAGCCTGGACATGATGCGGGAAGCCGCCACCATCAATGCCGGCCGCGCCATCCTGGAAGCTTCCGGCAACGTCACCCTGGAAACCATCGCCGCCATCGCCGAAACCGGCGTGGACCGGATTTCGGTGGGCAGCCTCACCAAGGACGTGAAGGCCCTGGACCTGTCCATGCGCTTCGTCGGCTGAGCGGCCCGCTCAGCGCTTTGCGGGGCGCTCGTCCGCCTCGAACAATCCCTCCAGTTCCTCCGCTGCCTCCCGGCTGGTCTGCACCAGCCGGGGCTCGTCCTGGTACACCGCATGCTGGGCCCGCAGGGTGGCCTCGTCATGGTCCCGGAAGCGCTCGATGACTGCCCGGGCATCGGCATCCTTTTCCCCCAGCCCGGTGAGGACCGAATGGGCCATTTCCAGGGAGGACAAATAGGTCTCCCGCATGAGCACGGTGACCCCCACGTCCATCAGCTTGTAGGCATGGAAGCGGTTGCGGGCCCGGGCGTAGATGGCCAGGTGGGGAAAGTGGCGCTTCACCATCTCCGCCGTGCGCACCGAGGTTTCCACATCGTCGATGGCGAGAACGAAGACGCTCGCCTTCCCGGCCTGGGCGGCCCGCAGCAAATCCAGGCGGGAGGCGTCGCCGTAGTAGATCTTGTTGCCGTAGCGGCGCACGAAGTCCACCTGGGTCGGATTCACCTCCAGGGCGGTGAAGCGGATTTTCCGCAATCGCAGGATGCGGGCCACGATCTGGCCGAAACGACCGAAACCGGCAATGATCACCCGGGGCGTCTCGGCATCTTCCATGGTATCGAAGGCCGGAACCGGCTCGGCGGCGGCCCAGCGCGCCATGGCCCGCTCGCCTGCAGCCACCAGGAGCGGCGTCAGGGCCATGGACAAGGTCACCACGACGATCAGCCGGGCGCTCAGTTCCTGCGCCATTAGCCCATCGGCCACGGCCACCGCGAACAGCACGAAGGCGAACTCGCCCCCCTGGGACAGGTAGATGGCCAGGCGGCCCGCCGATCCGCCATGATGACCGCTGATCCGGCCCAGTCCCCACAGGATCGTGGCCTTGATCGCCATGAGGCCGATGGCAAGACCCACCAATTCCAGGGGATGCTCCCCCAGGAGCCCCAGATCCACCCCCATGCCCACGGAAATGAAGAAGAGCCCCAGAAGCAGCCCCTCGAAGGGTTCAACCCTGGCCTCCAGCTCATGACGGTATTCCGAATCGGCCAGCAGCACTCCGGCCAGGAAAGCCCCCAGGGACATGGACAGGCCAATGGCCTGCATGAGCAGGGCCGTGCCGATGACCACCAGAAGGCCGCCGGCGGCGAAGACCTCCTGGTTGCCCGTGGCCGCCACCAGCCGGAAGAAAGGGCGCAGCAGGTAGCGCCCGCCGACCACCACGCCCGCCACGGCGGCCACCGCCCCCAGGGCCTTCAGCCATAGCCCCGAATCCAGCTGGGAAGCCGCCCCCGGCGCGGCGAGGGGCAAGACGGCCAGGACGGGAATGACCACCAGGTCCTGGAAGAGCAGAACGGCGAAGGCCGAGCGACCGTAACGGGTGGTGAGCTGCCCCTTTTCGGCCAGGAGCTGGAGGACGAAGGCGGTGGATGACAGAGACAGGCCGAGCCCGGCCACCAGCGCCGGCACCAACGAAAGCCCGAAGGCAAGTCCGATGGCCGCGAGCACCAGGGTCGTCGCCGCCACCTGGGCCCCGCCCAACCCGAACACCCAGCGCCGCAGCACCCACAGCCGCGACGGCTGCAATTCCAGCCCGATGATGAAAAGCAGGAAGATGACGCCCAGTTCGGCCAGGCTGCGAACCCGCTCCACATCGCCGACCAGGTGCAGACCCCAGGGCCCGACCGCGATGCCGGCGATCAGGTAGCCCAGCACCGCCCCCAGGCCCAGGCGCTTGGACAGGGGCACGGCGACCACTGCCACCGCAAGGAAGACGACGGCTTCGCTCAGGTAGCCCACGGTTGCCCGCTACAAAATCGTGTCGCGCCTCCCAATCGCTCCTCCCTTACCCGGACTGACTAAACGACAGGCAGCGGAACCGGGCCCGGAGTTCAATTTCAGGCGCGGGAGCGGCCCCCCGGCTTCTTGGCGCCGCCCCTTCCCCGCCTTCCGCCCGTGCTCTTGCCGAAATCGTCGAACCCGACCCAATTGCTGGGAACGCCCTTGCTCGAACCGCTGCCGGCCTTGGGCTGCTTGGGTTTCTTCGGCTTTTTCAGCACCTGGCCGGCGGCGCCGGTGAGCGGCACCCGGTGGTCCGGCTCGAAGCCCTCCTCTTCCTCACGCTCGAAGGTCTTCTTGGTCAGGGCTTCGATGGCCGCCAGGAGATCCACCTCGTCGGCGCACACCAGGGAAATCGCCTCGCCGGTATTGCCGGCCCGGCCGGTGCGGCCGATACGGTGGATGTAGTCCTCGGCGACGATGGGCAGGTCGAAATTGACCACGATGGGCAGGTCATCGATATCGAGGCCCCGGGCCGCCACGTCGGTCGCCACCAGGACCTGCACCTCGGCCGCCTTGAAGTGCTCCAGGGCGCGTAGCCGCGCCGGCTGGGGCTTGTCACCGTGGATGGAGTCGGCGCTGACCCGCTGGGCCTGCAGGGTGGAGACCAATTGCTCCGCCCCCTTGCGGGTCTTCACAAACACCAGCACCTGGCCCCAGCGCCGGCTCTTGAGGAGATGGCTGAAGAGTTCGGGCTTGCGCTTCTTGTCCACCGGCACCACCCACTGCTTCACACCCTTGGCCGTGGTGTTGCGGGGACTGGCCTCGATGGCCAGGGGATCCCGCAGGATGGTCTTGGCCATGGTGCGGATGGCGTCGGAGAAGGTGGCGGAGAACAGCAGGGTCTGCCGCCGCCTCGGCAGCGCGGCGAAGACGGCATTCAGCTCCTTGGAAAAGCCCAGGTCGAGCATGCGGTCGGCCTCGTCCAGCACCAGGGTCCGGACCTCCTCGAAGCGGATGGCGTTTTGCCGGTGCAGGTCCAGCAGCCGGCCGGGGGTGGCGACCACCACGTCCATGCCCTTGCGCATCTTCATCATCTGGGGATTGATGCTGACCCCGCCATAGACGGCGTAGGTCCGCAGGGGCAGGTTCTGCCCATAGGCCCGGAAGCTCTCATGGACCTGCTCGGCCAATTCCCGGGTGGGGGCGAGCACCAGGGCGCGGACGCAATTGCTCGACACCGGCTTCTCATCGTTGGCCAGGCGCTGGAGGAGCGGGAGGGCGAAGCCCGCCGTCTTGCCGGTGCCGGTCTGGGCGGCGGCCATCAGGTCGCGGCCGGCCAGGATGGCGGGAATCGCCTGGGTCTGAACGGGCGTAGGGGTTTCGTAGCCCAAGGTATCGAGGGCGCTAAGCAGGGGAGCATCCAGGCCCAGGGAAGCAAAAGTCATGGCGCGGCAAAGCCTTGAACGAAATGAAGGGGCGAAGTCTACCGCGCCCTGCCCCGGGGCCGGAAATTTGTATACTCTCGGCCCATCCCATGGCCGGACAACCGGCCCCGCCCCTCCGATGATCCGCCCCACCATGCCCAGCACCCCGATCCGCGTTCTTTCCCTCATCCCGCCGATGACGCAGCTCAACGTCCCCTACCCGTCGACGGCCTACCTGACGGGTTTCCTGCGTTCCCGGGGAGTGGATGCGGTGCAGGAGGACGTGGCCCTGGGCCTGGTACTGGCGCTCTTCTCGCCCCGGGGACTGGAGCAGATGCGCAAGCTGGCGGTCGCCATGCCGGCCAGGAAGCGCTCCACCACCGTGGACATCTTCCTCGACCAGTTCCAGCGCTACCAGGCCGCCATCGCCCCGGCCCTGGCCTTCCTTCAGGGGCGCGATCCTTCCATCGGCCACCGCATCTGCAGCCGCAACTTCCTGCCCGAGGGGCCCCGCTTCGCTTCCCTGGATGTCTTCATCGACGAGGACGGCGGCGACCCCCTCGCCTGGGCCTTCGGCTCCCTGGGGGTGCAGGACCGGGCGCGGCACCTGGCCACCCTCTTCCTCGACGACCTGGCCGACGTGCTCCGTGAGGTGGCCGACTCCCGTTTCGAATTCGTGCGCTATGCCGAATCCCTGGCCCAGAGCCAGGCGAGCTTCGACTCCTTGGCCCAGGCCCTGGCGGCCCCGCCAACCCTGGTAGACGCCACCCTCCAGGACTTGACCCGGGCAGCCATCGAGCGCCACCAGCCGAAGCTGGTGCTGGTATCGGTGCCCTTCCCCGGTTCGGTCTATGCCGCCTTCCGCATCGCCCAGACCATTAAGGCCCAGAATCCGGACATCGTCGTCGCCCTGGGCGGCGGTTATGTGAATACCGAGCTGCGCGAACTCTCCGACGCCCGGGTCTTCGACTATTTCGACTACGTCACTCTGGACGACGGCGAGCGCCCCATCCTGGCCCTCCTGGAACACCTGCAAGGCCAGCGGCCCCGGCTCAATCTGGTGCGTACCTTTGTGAAGGTCGACGGCGCCGTGCGTTACTTCAACAGCGGCGAGCCGGACGTGCCTTTCGAGGAAGTGGGCACCCCGACCTGGGACGGCCTGCCCATGGACCGGTACCTATCGCTCCTGGACATGCTCAACCCCATGCACCGGCTATGGTCGGACGGGCGCTGGAACAAGCTGACCGTCGCCCACGGCTGCTACTGGAAGAAGTGCAGCTTCTGCGACGTCAGCCTCGACTACATCTCCCGCTACGACGGCGCCGCGGCCACCACCCTGGTGGATCGCATCGAAACCGTCATGGCGGAAACCGGCTCCAGCGGCTTCCATTTTGTCGACGAAGCCGCCCCGCCCAAAGCCCTCAAGGCCCTGGCCGACGAGTTGCAACGGCGCAACCTGGGCATTTCCTGGTGGGGCAATATCCGCTTCGAGAAATCCTTCACCCCGGAGCTGTGCAACCAGCTCGCCGACAGCGGCTGCATCGCCATCTCCGGCGGCCTGGAAGTGGCGTCCGACCGGCTCCTCAAGCTGATGAAGAAAGGCGTATCGGTGGACCAGGTGGCCCGGGTGACCCGGGCGTTCTCGGATGCCGGCATCCTGGTCCATGCCTACCTGATGTACGGCTTCCCGACCCAGACCGTGCAGGACACCGTGGATGCCCTCGAATACGTCCGCCAGCTCTTCGCCGAGGGCTGCATCCAGTCCGGCTACTTCCACCGCTTCGCCTGCACCGTCCATTCGCCGGTGGGCAAGAACCCCGAGGAATACGGCATCCACCTCAAACCCATGCCGGCGGGCGGCTTCGCCAGGAACGACGTGCAGTTCATCGACCCGACCGGAGTGGATCACAGGACCCTGGGAGTGGCCCTGAACAAGGCGCTGTACAACTACATGTACGGGATCGGGCTGGAGGAGGATGTACGGAGCTGGTTCGACGTCCGGGTGCCGAAGACCCGGGTGCCGAGGAATTTCATCGGGCGGGCGTTGAGGGGGGGCTAAAGGCCAAGGGGCTGCGGACCTCGGCCTTGTGCGCAGCGGGTATCGAAACGCGTCGGTAGCCCCCCGGTCACTCCGGGGGGTGATCCAGCAATGAGTCCTGAACCTAACCGGATAAACCCGCCACCCTGGCCCGCGCCGTGTGCAGCTTCTTGTAGCTGTCGATCAGGCGCTGATGACGATCGAGCCCTTCCAGTTTCATGCTCGTTGGCGCCAAGCCGAAAAAGCGCACGCTGCCATCCACCGAACCCAACACGGCGTCCATCCGCGGGTCGCCGAACATCCGGCGGAAATTGACCACGTAATCGTCCAGTTCCAGGTCGTCGTCCAGCATCACCTCAAGCACCACGTTCAAGGCCTGATAGAACAAGCCGCGCTCGGCCGTGTTTTCGTTGTATTGAAGGTAAGCTTCGACCAGTTCCTTCGCCGCTTCAAATTGCTGCAACGCGAGATTGATCAGCAGCTTCAACTCCAGAATCGTGAGTTGGCCCCAGACCGTATTCTCGTCAAACTCGATGCCGATCAAGGTGATGATGTCGGTGTAATCATCCAGTTCGCTGTCTTCCAGACGTTCCAGCAGGGCTTCCAGGCCGGCGTCGTCGAGGCGATGCAGGTTCAGGATATCCTCGCGGAACTGCAGCGCCTTGTTGGTGTTGTCCCAGATCAAATCCTCCACCGGATAGATTTCCGAATAACCCGGCACCAGGATGCGGCAAGCCGTTGCGCCGAGTTGGTCATACACCGCCATGTACACTTCTTTGCCCAAGTCTTCGAGAATGCCGAACAAGGTTGCGGCTTCCTGGGCATTGGAGTTCTCTCCCTGGCCGGAGAAATCCCACTCGACAAAATCGTAATCGGCCTTGGCGCTGAAGAAGCGCCACGACACCACGCCGCTGGAATCAATAAAGTGTTCAACGAAATTATTCGGCTCGGTCACGGCGTTGCTTTCAAAGGTGGGCCGAGGCAAATCGTTCAAGCCTTCAAAGCTGCGCCCCTGGAGCAACTCCGTCAGACTGCGTTCCAGGGCCACCTCCAGGCTCGGGTGCGCCCCGAAGGAAGCAAACACACCGCCGGTACGCGGGTTCATCAAGGTGACGCACATTACGGGAAACTCCCCGCCCAGTGACGCATCCTTCACCAGCACCGGAAAGCCCTGTTTTTCCAGTTCCTCGATGCCGGCCAGAATGTCGGGATATTTCGCCAGCACTTCGGGCGGTACATCCGGCAGGGCGATTTCACCCTCCAGAATTTCCCGCTTGACCGCCCGTTCGAAAATTTCCGACAGGCATTGCACCTGCGCTTCAGCCAGGGTATTGCCGGCACTCATGCCATTGCTGAGGAACAGGTTGTCGATCAGGTTGGACGGGAAGTACACCACCTCACCGTCCGACTGGCGCACATAGGGCAACGCACAAATGCCGCGCTCCACATTGCCGGAGTTGGTGTCATACAGGTGCGACCCACGCAATTCGCCATCGGGGTTGTAAATTTCCAGGCAGTACTCGTCGAGAATTTCAGCCGGCAACGCATCATCAGGGCCAGGCTTGAACCAGCGCTCGTCCGGGTAATGCACGAACGCCGCGTTGGCGAAGTCCTCCCCCCAAAACTGGTCGTTGTAGAAATGGTTGCAATTGAGCCGCTCGATATACTCGCCCAACGCCGAGGCCAGCGCGCTTTCCTTGGTCGCTCCCTTGCCATTGGTGAAACACATGGGCGAGTGCGCATCGCGGATATGCAGCGACCACACATTGGGAACCAGATTGCGCCACGAAGCGATTTCGATCTTGATGCCCAGGCCCGCTAAAAAGCCCGACATATTGGCGATGGTTTGCTCCAGGGGCAGATCCTTGCCGGCGATATAGGTGCGTGCTTCCGAGTCGGGATTCAGGGTCAGCAAGGCCTGGGCATCGGCGTCCAGGTTTTCCACCTCCTCGATCACAAACTCCGGCCCGGTTTGCACCACCTTTTTCACCGTGCAACGATCGATGGAGCGCAAGATGCCCTGGCGGTCCTTGTCGGAAATATCCTCCGGCAACTCGACCTGGATCTTGAAAATCTGCTGATAGCGGTTTTCGGGATCGACGATGTTGTTCTGCGACAGGCGGATGTTTTCGGTGGGAATGCCGCGGGTGTCGCAGTACAGCTTCACAAAGTAGGCCGCGCACAAGGCCGATGAAGCCAGGAAGTAATCGAACGGCCCCGGCGCCGAGCCATCGCCTTTGTAGCGGATAGGCTGGTCGGCGATGACCGTGAAGTCATCGAACTTGGCCTCAAGACGAAGCTTGTCGAGAAAATTGACCTTGATTTCCATGGGTGAATCCAAAAATAGCGTTCAAAACGAATCGGCCGCTATTATCGGGTTTTCCCACGGGGAAAGCCGTCCTTCTTAGCAGTTCGAGCATCCGGGGTGTTGGCGCCGATACGAATAGCACGACGAATTCTCGACAGACCTTCATTCACTGCGGCTGTTGGCCACCAGTGTCCCGACGGTGAGCCCCAGCGCCAGGGCGCCGTATATGAGCGCCAGGGATCCCCCGGAAAGCCGCTTCTCATAGCCCGGCGTAAAGCGTTTGGGCACCAGGTAGTAATCCGTAACGTAGGCCCCCGCCGCGACCGCCGCCCCACTCATCGTCGTGGCCAGTGGCGCGAGCTTGGGGCGGGTCGCGGACCAGCGGGATACTGCGGGCGCGACCCATTTTTCATGGACAGCCGCCCACATGACAGCGGCCAGGTGGTTGAGCAGGAATCCGGCAACGGTGTACTTGAGTGACGCGTCATCGTGCCGCGCGGCTTCGTCGCCCCAGAGGATATGGCTGGTGGCATTGATGGGTGCGGCATACGATGCTGTTTCCCGCTTGCCGGCAAGGGCAGCCACCGCGGAAGTCGCCAGGCCGGAGACCGTACCGGAAGCGAGGGCGCGGGTTAGGAAGGAATGACTCTGCATGTTGTTCTCCTGGAAGAAGGTACCGTTGCGGCCCGGCGAAAACGTTTTGCAAACTGCGTGCCTCAAGGGCGGAAGATGCTAAAGGATTCACTGTTGCCCCGTCCTCTCGCCAGGTTCGATCAACGGACGCCTCGGCCCCGTTTCCCCGCAAGGTACAATCTCGCGTTTCCCACCGCCGTGGCAACCTTGCCATCGGAATTGCCGGACTGTTCCCATGCTGAGACTGACTGAAGTAAAGCTCCCCCTCGACCACCCCGAAGATGCCCTGCGCTCCGCCATTTGCCAGCGCCTGGGGATAAAGGATGGAGAACTGCTCAACTTCACCATTTTCCGCCGCGGCTACGATGCCCGGAAAAAATCGGCCATCCACCTGATCTACACCCTGGACGTGGAAGTCGGCAACGAGGCGGCGGTATTGAAGCGCCTGAAGGGCGAGCGCACCGTCACGCCCACCCCGGACACCACTTACCGCTTCGTCGCAAAGGCACCGGCCGAGCTGCCGACCCGGCCGGTAGTCATCGGCACCGGCCCCTGCGGCCTGTTCGCCGGGCTGTTGCTTGCCCAGATGGGTTTCAGGCCCATCATCCTGGAACGGGGCAAGGCGGTGCGGGAGCGGACCAAGGATACCTGGGGCCTGTGGCGCAAGGGCGAGCTGAATCCGGAATCCAATGTCCAGTTCGGCGAGGGCGGCGCCGGCACCTTCTCCGACGGCAAGCTCCATAGCCAGATCAAGGATCCCCACCACCACGGGCGCAAGGTGCTGGAGGAATTCGTCAAGGCCGGCGCGCCGGAGGAAATCCTCTACGTCAGCAAGCCCCACATCGGCACCTTCCGGCTGGTGAGCATGGTGGAGAAGATGCGGGCGAGCATCATTGAGCTGGGCGGCGAGGTGCGCTTCGGCTGCAAGGTGGAGGAAATCGAGATCGATCGTCCGGATGGCGCCCCCGGCCAGGTGCGCGGCGTGGTGCTGGCCGGCGGCGAGCGCATCGCCACCGACCACGTGGTCCTGGCGGTGGGCCATAGCGCCCGGGACACCTTCCAGATGCTCTACGACCGGGGCGTGTTCATCGAGGCCAAGCCCTTCTCCATCGGCGTGCGCATCGAGCATCCCCAGGCCATCATTGACCGGGCTCGCTTCGGCCCCTTCGCCGGCCACCCGCTCCTGGGGGCCGCCGACTACAAGCTGGTGCATCACTGCGGCAACGGCCGATCCGCCTACAGCTTCTGCATGTGCCCGGGGGGCCAGGTGGTCGCTGCCACCTCGGAGCCCGGGCGGGTGGTGACCAACGGCATGAGCCAGTATTCCCGCGCCGAGCGCAATGCCAACAGCGGCATCGTGGTCGGCATCACCCCCGAGGTGGATTTCCCCGGCCATCCCCTGGCCGGCATCGAGTTCCAGCGCCACTGGGAATCCAAGGCTTTCGAGGCCGGCGGCGGCACCTACGCGGCGCCGGCCCAGCGGGTGGGGGATTTCCTCAAGGGCCAGCCGTCGGCGGCCCAGGGCGAGGTGGAGCCCTCCTACCAGCCCGGCGTCCATTGGACCGATCTTTCCCTCTGCCTGCCGCCCTTCGTGGTCGAGGCCCTGCGCGAGGCCCTGCCCGCCTTCGCCCGGCAGATTCCGGGCTTCGCCATGGCCGATGCGGTGATGACCGGGGTCGAGACCCGCACCTCGTCGCCCATCCGGATCAAGCGCGGCGAAGACTTGCAGAGCATCAACACCCGGGGCCTCTACCCCGCCGGAGAAGGCGCCGGCTATGCGGGAGGAATCCTCTCGGCCGGGGTGGACGGCATCAAGGTGGCCGAAGCCGTGGCCCTGGATATGGTCAAGGGGGTCTGAGGCCCCGTCAGGCGAACTGCCCGGCGACCCAGCCGGAGGACCAGGCCCACTGGAGGTTGTAGCCTCCCAGCCAGCCGGTCACGTCCACCACTTCCCCGACGAAGAAGAGGCCGGGGTTGTCCTTGGCTTCCATGGTCCTGGAAGACAACGCGGCGGTGGAAACGCCGCCCAGGGTGACTTCCGCCTTGGCGAAGCCCAGGGTGCCGGAAGGCATCAGGCACCAGCCGTTGAGGGCTTGGGCCACGAATTCAACATCCTTCCGGGAAAGCTCCGCCAGCGGCCGCGCCAACAGCTTTTCCCCACCCTGAAGGGCGCACCATTCATGGGCAAAGCGGCGCGGCAGGTGCTCGGCCAGCAGCTTGGGCAGATGGGCCCGGCTCTGGCGGTGCTCTGCCAGCCAGGCGGCGGCATCCACCCCGGGCAGGAGGTCGATCTCCACCGGCTGCTTCTTGCTGCCCCGGTATTCCTGCATCTGCCAATAGCTTGAGACCTGCAGGATGGCCGGGCCGGACAGGCCGCGGTGGGTGATGAGCACATTCTCGCGGAACTGCGCCCCGTCGAAGCCGGCCGTGGCATCGAGGGTGGAACCCGCCAGAGGAGTCAGGGGCGCGAGGACTTCCGGCGCCAGGGCCAGGGGCACCAGGGCCGGCTTGGGGGAAACGACCGGAATGCCGAATTGCTCCGCCAGCCGGTAGCCGAAGGGGCTGGCGCCGAGCTTGGCGATGGCGAGGCCGCCGGTGGCCACCACCAGGGACTGGCAATCGAAGCTGCCCTGATCCGTGGCGACGGTGTAGCGCCGCCCGCTGGGATCGCCTGCAATCGCCTCGATCCGCTGGACGCTGCAGGGCATCGCCCATTGCACCCCGGCGGCGTCACAGGCGGCTTGCAGCATGTCGATGATCTGCCCGGCCGAATCGTTGCAGAACAGCTGGCCGTGTTCCCGCTCATGGTAGGCGATGCCGGCCCGCTCCACCATGGCGATGAAGTGGTGCTGGGAAAACTGGGCCAGGGCGGAGCGGCAGAAATGCGGGTTCTGGGAGAGGTAGTTCTCGGCCCCGACGTTGCGGTTGGTGAAATTGCAGCGGCCTCCGCCGGAAATGCGGATGCGCTCCCCCACCTGGGACCCATGATCCACCAGCAGCACCCGGCGTCCCCGGGCGCCGGCCTGGGCGGCGCACATCATGCCGGCGGCGCCGGCACCGATGATGATCACATCGAAGTGCATGGAATCCTGTCTGGGAAATTGAAAAGGGCAGCCGGAATGGGGCTGCCCAATAAAACAGGGGGTAGTCCGGCTAGCCCCTTGCCGATTACACCCGCTCGACCAGGTAGCGCTTGACGGCCTCGGTGTCCGGCGCCATCACGTCCACCCGCTGGGGCAGTTCCTCGATGCCCTTCAGCTCGGCGGGGCGCACCGGCTCCTGGCCCAGGGCTTCCCGGATGGTCTCCTCGAACTTGGCCGGCTGGGCGGTTTCCAGTACCACCATGGGCACGCCGGGCAGGCGGTGCTCCAGGGCGACCTTCAAGCCGTCGGCGGTATGGGTATCCAGCATGACGTTGTAGCGGCCCTGGGCGAAGCGGATGGTCTTGATCCGGTCGGCGTGGCTGCTCCTGCCGGAAACGAAGCCGAACTGGGGCAGCTTGGCCCAGTGGGCGGTCTTGGACAGGTCGAAGGGCTGGCCCTTGTCCACCTGGGCCCACAGCTCGCGGACCACGGCCGGGTCGCGGCCCACCAGGTCGAACACGAAGCGCTCGAAGTTGGAGGCCTTGGAAATATCCATGGACGGGCTGGAGGTGACGCTGGTCTCCGCCGTGGTGCGGGGACGGTAGACGCCGGTGCGGAAGAACTCGTCCAGCACGTCGTTCTCGTTGGTGGCCAGCACTAGGCGGGCGATGGGCAGCCCCATCTGGCGGGCGATGTGGCCGGCGC
Organism: Actinomycetota bacterium; assembly: GCA_050259815.1. GTDB lineage: Bacteria > Pseudomonadota > Gammaproteobacteria > Burkholderiales > Rhodocyclaceae > JAGTRP01. The sequence goes on from JBLNBI010000370.1 coordinate 14,552, forward strand.
AGATGTTGCCGAAGTTGCCGGAGGGCACGGCGAAAGCCACCTGCTCGTCGTTGCTTTTGGTAGCCAGGAAGTAGCCCTGGAAGTAATAGACGATCTGGGCGGCGACCCGGGCCCAGTTGATGGAATTCACAGCGCCGATCTTGTACTTCTTCTTGAACTCGGCGTCGTTGGACACGGCCTTCACAATGTCCTGGGCGTCGTCGAACATGCCGGTCACGGCGATGTTGAAGATGTTGGGGTCCTGGAGGGAGTACATCTGGGCCCGCTGGAAGGCGCTCATCTTGCCGTCCGGGGAGAGCATGAACACCTTGACGTTGTGCTTGCCGCGCATGGCGTACTCGGCGGCGGAACCGGTGTCGCCGGAGGTGGCACCCAGGATGTTGATGGACTCGCCCCGCTTGTCCAGCACGTACTCAAACAGGTTGCCGAGGAGCTGCATGGCCATGTCCTTGAAGGCCAGGGTCGGGCCGTTGGACAGTTCCTGGGTGTAGAGGCCGTCTTCCAGCTTGGTCAGCGGGGTGATCTCGGCCGGGTTGCCGCCGTTGCGGACGTAGCGGTAGGTGTCGGCGGTGTAGGTCTTGGCGACGATGGCCTTCAAGTTGGCGGCCGGGATGTCGTCGATGAACTTGGAGAGGATCTCGAACGCCAGGTCGGCGTAGGAGAGCTTGCGCCAGGCGTCCAGCTCGGCCCGGGTCACCTGGGGGTAGCTTTCCGGCAGGTAGAGGCCGCCGTCCGGGGCCAAGCCGCCGAGGAGGATGTCGCAGAAAGCTTGGGCGGGCGAGTTGCCGCGGGTCGAGATATAGCGCATGGCAAAAATATGAAAGGCGAAAAGGCGTGATTTTACCGCGCCGAAGCCGGTACGCCCACGGCCTGAACGAGTCCGACGGCAAATAGCAGCATTCCGGCCCCCGCCAGGGTCTCGCCGCCCTCCGGCAAGCCCGCCGCGACGAGGATGCCTGCCCCGATGAAGAGAAGCCCTCGCCAGCGCCCGGTGGCCGCCAGCTTGGCCCGCATCAGGGCTCGGGCGGGGGTCGCCGGCCCCGGCCAGCGCCACACCGGCAGCAGCTGGCTTAGCGCTCCCGTCACCAGGGGCATGAGGAATCCGGCCGCCCAGGCGGCGATGGCGGGCCGGGCCGGAACCAGGCCGATGCCGTGCAGCACACCAGCCGCCACCAGGACCAGGAATCCCGCCACGGCGAAACACAGGGAAGCGGCGGCGCCATCGTTCCACAGGCAGGCATGACCGAAACGGCGCCACCACTGGCCGGCCAGACCCAAAACAATCACCAGCAGGAGAGTCGCACCGACCACGGACAGCGGCCAGGCGAAGGCCGCCCCCAAGGCCACCAGGAGAACGGCGGCGAGCGTCGGCCACAGGCGCCGGCGCAGCCAGCTCCCGGCCTCCGGGTCCGGCTTGCCCAGGGCTGTGGGCAGCAATACGGGCAAGGTTCCGAGCGCGGCCAAGCCGACCAACCCCAGGGTGTTCAAGTGCAGATGGAGGGCCCGCAGGCTACCGTAGAGATCCGGGACAGCCATCAGGACGGGCACGGCGGCCAGGGCCATGAGGAAACAGCCGAGGGCGGCCAGGTACCAGCGCCAGCCCGGATGGGGAGAACCGAGGGCGGAGCGCGCCCGCTGGGCCATCCAGGCAGCCAATACGACCGCAAATACGAAGTCGAGGGTAGCCGCCCCGTGGAGCAGTGGCCGGGGCAGGATGCCCTGCATGGCCGCAACGGCCAGAAGGCCGGCAAGCTGCGCCAATACCGGCAACAGGGAAATGCTCCGGGCGGGATTACCCGAGCGGGTAAGCACCGGCACGAAGTGGATCATGGCCCCGAAAATGAGGGGCACGATGCCCACCGCGAAGGCCAGGTGGACCACCGCCACCGGGACGCCCCACCCCGCCAGCGTCAGGACGACGCTGGCCAGGAGGGAAAGGACGGTGACGGCGGCGATGTAGACCAATCAGCCCTGGACCGCGAAATCGATGACGATGGCCCCCGGCTCTCGCTGCCGGTAGGTGATGCCGACCCGGTCGCCGTAGTACTGCTGGATCTGGCCGAGCAGGGGCAGCGGGTCGTGGTCGTTGCAAAAGCGCATGGTCTCACCCGGCTGCAAGGCATCCAGGGCGCCGAAAATGGCGGCGTGGCGAAAACGCTTGGCGATGCCGCGGGCGTCGAAGGGATAGAGGGCTTCCGGGGTGCTGTGGTCGCAAACGTGGATGTGCATCATGACTCCTTGGGGATGGATATTACCCGACAACGGGAGTCAGGATTGTGCAGCGGGCCGGACGCCGTTTCCTTGATACGAATCGCCATTCCCGGAGTCCCCAAAGGGGTTTTCCGGACCTATTGCTTGCGGTACCAGCCGGTATTCTCGTCCAGGACCCACCAGCCCTTGGGGGCCTGGCCGATCCATTCCTCGCCGAAGGTGTAGGACGCATAGGGCAGCCAGGCGTTCAGGTTGGCGGTGCCGTGCCCCACGGCGACGGTGGCCTGGGTGTAGAGGAGCGCCCTGTCGAAATTCTCCTGGCGGATAAGCTCCCGCAGTTCATCCCGGCGGGAATCATCCCGCAGCACGATGAAGCCGCTCGGAGCGTTCCCGACCACGCCCTGGTCCAGCCAGGGCTTGAAGGTCGGATAGCGGCCGTAGATGCGCTTCACGGCCGCCGAGAGGTCGCCGCCCGAATAGGGCAGCTTGTCGATTTCCGCCACCGGCGCCTGGCCGTAGACGAGGCCGACCACTTGCTTGGCCTCGATCTGGGTGCCCGATGCGGCGGTGTGGACATTGATGTCGACGGTCTTGCAGGCGGCGAGCACAACCGCCGCCAGGGCAAGGAACCGTCGACGTCCGGTCACTGCAGGTCTTCCAGGCGCAGGCGCATGGCCTTGCCCTTGACCGCGGGCAGGGCCTCGATCTTGGCGATGGCGGCGTCGGCGGCCTTTTCCTTGCAGACGTGGGTGAGGATGATGATGTCGGTCTCGCCCTCGCCCTCTTCCGGCTCCCGCTGCAGCATGGCGTCGATGGAAATGTGCTGCTCGGCCAGGATGCGGGTGATGTCGGCCAGCACGCCGGGCTTGTCCTCCACACGAAGGCGCAGGTAGTAGCCGGTCTCGATCTCGCTCATGGGCAGGATCGGCAGGTTGGACATGGCGTCCGGCTGGAAGGCCAGGTGGGGAACGCGATGGGCGGCGTCGGCGGTGGCCAGTCGGGTGACATCCACCACGTCGGCGATGACGGCGGAGGCAGTCGGCTCGGCGCCGGCGCCCTTGCCGTAATAGAGGGTGGAACCGACGGCGTCGCCCTTCACCACCACGGCGTTCATGGCGCCTTCCACGTTGGCGATCAGGCGCTTGGCCGGCACCAGGGTCGGATGGACCCGCAGCTCGATGCCCTCGGCCTGGCGCTTGGCGATGCCCAGGAGCTTGATGCGGTAGCCCAGTTGCTCGGCGTACTTGATGTCGGCGGCCTGGAGTTTGGTGATGCCTTCCACGTAGGCCTTGTCGAACTGCACCGGAATGCCGAAGGCGATGGCGGACAGGATGGTGGCCTTGTGGGCGGCGTCCACGCCTTCGATGTCGAAGGTCGGGTCGGCTTCGGCATAACCGAGACGCTGGGCTTCCTTCAGCACGGCCTCAAAGGACAGGCCCTTGTCCCGCATTTCGGACAGGATGAAGTTGGTGGTGCCGTTGATGATGCCGGCGAACCACTCGATACGGTTGGCGGTCAGGCCTTCGCGCAGCGCCTTGATGATGGGGATGCCGCCGGCGACGGCAGCTTCGAAGGCGACCATGACGCCCTTCTTGCCGGCAGCCTGGAAGATTTCGGTGCCATGGACGGCGAGCAGCGCCTTGTTGGCGGTGACCACGTGCTTGCCGTTCTCGATGGCCTTCAGCACCAGTTCCTTGGCCACGCCGTAGCCGCCGATCAGTTCGATGACGATATCGATTTCCGGGTCATTGACCACGGCGAAGGCGTCGTCGGTCACCTTGCAGGCGCCGCCGGTGACTTTCTTGGCGAGCTCCAGGTTCTTGTCGGCCACGGCCGTAATTCGAATCGGGCGACCGGCGCGGCGGGTAATTTCTTCCGCGTTGCGGGAAAGGACGGTCCAGGTGCCACCGCCGACGGTGCCGATGCCGAGAAGGCCAACATTGATGGGTTTCATGGTTATTTCTTACTCTTACTCAGGTGGAATGACGTTTACGATAGTTTTCAAGGAAGCGGGCGACGCGGCCGATGGCCTCCCGCAGATCGTCCTCGTAGGGCAGGAAGACCAGCCGGAAGTGATCCGGATCGGGCCAGTTGAAGCCGGAACCCTGGACGAGGAGCACCCGCTCCTCCTGCAGGAGCTGGGCGATGAACTGCTGGTCGTCCTTGATGGGATAGACCTTGGGGTCCAGCCGCGGGAACATGTAGAGGGTCGCCTTGGGCTTGACGCAGGTGACGCCGGGAATGGCGGTGATCAGCTCATGGGCTAGGTCCCGCTGGCGGCGCAGGCGACCGCCCTCGCCCACCAGATCGTCGATGCTCTGATAGCCGCCCAGGGCGGTCTGGATGGCGTGCTGGCCCGGCACGTTGGCGCACAGGCGCATGGAGGCCAGCATGTTGAGGCCTTCGATGTAATCGCCGGCATGGCGCTTGTCGCCGGATACCACCATCCAGCCGGCGCGATAGCCGCAGGAACGGTAGTTCTTGGAAAGGCCGTTGAAGCTGATGGTCAGCACGTCCTCGGACAGGGAACCGATGGCGGTGTGAGTGACGCCGTCGTAGAGGACCTTGTCGTACACCTCGTCGGCGTAAATGATCAGGCCGTGTTCCCGGGCGATGGAGACGATTTCCTGGAGCAGCCAGTCCGGATAGAGGGCGCCGGTCGGGTTGTTCGGGTTGATGATGACGATGGCCCGGGTATTGGAATTGATCTTCTTCCGGATGTCGTCCAGATCGGGCAGCCAGTCGTTCTGCTCGTCGCACAGGTAATGGACCGGAGTGCCGCCGGAGAGGCTGACCGCCGCCGTCCACAGGGGATAGTCGGGGGCCGGCACCAGCACCTCGTCGCCATTGTTCAAGAGCGCGTTCATGGCCATGACGATGAGCTCGGAGACGCCATTGCCGACGTAGATGTCCTCCAGGGTCACGCCCTTGATGCGCTTCTGCTGGCAGTAGTGCATGATGGCTTTGCGGGCCGAGAAAATGCCTTTGGAATCCGAGTAGCCTGCGGCGTTGGGCAGGTTGCGGATCATGTCCAGCTGGATCTCTTCCGGCGAATCGAAGCCGAAGGCGGCCAGGTTGCCGATGTTGAGCTTGATGATCTTGTGGCCCTCGTCCTCCATCTGCTTGGCCTTCTGCAGCACGGGGCCGCGAATGTCATAGCAGACGTTGTCGAGCTTGGCGGATTTCTTGACAGGTTTCATTGCAACAGTCCGTTCTTCATCGTCGATGCGGGCGAAGCGCGAAGCCGTCGCCAGACTCGTCGAACCCGATGCCGGAGAAGCTTGTCCGACGGGGTGGGACGAAAAGATATAATCCTACTTTATCGTATGGTGCACCGCAATTTGAGCGGGTTATGCACCCATCAGCGGCATAGGCTGCCACCCCATTTTCCATGGCCCGATTCCAATGAAACTGCATCTTTCCAATACCGCCGGCCTCAACATGTTCACCGCCTACGGCGAGGGTTACGTTTCGGTCAATCATCAGCGCCACGAAGGCAATCTGATCGTCCTGCCCACGGACATCCGTTCCGGCTGGACCTCCGCCAAGCCGGACACCCTGGCCGAGGCCGACATGAAGCAGCTCATGGAGCTAGGCACCGAGATCGTGCTGCTGGGCACCGGCAGCCGGCTGCGCTTCCCACCCGGCGCCCTGCTCCGTCCCTTCGCCGCTGCCGGCATCGGCCTGGAGGTCATGGATTTGCAGGCCGCCTGCCGCACTTTCAACATCCTCGCCGCCGAGGGCCGCAAGGTGGCGGCCGCCTTGATCTTCGACTAGGCATGCTATACTTGACCGGTTCCGTGGGAGAGAACGGCCGAGCTTGACTCCGCCGTCGCCGAAGGCGCAACGCACCCGCAAACGCTCAGGCAAAAGGACCGCGGAACCGGACCCCGGAAGGGTCCGCACTCTGGAGAGCGGCAGCGCGACTGCCCACCGATGGGGCTAAATTCTCTCAGGTACAAGGACAGAGGGGTGGAACGTAACAACACGTTTCACCCCTTTTGCGTTTCTAGATTCCGTATCCGGAAACTTACCTAGAGGATTGATATGCTGAAGAAAACGGTTTTGAACGACGCCCATCGCGCCCTCGGCGCCCGCATGGTCGATTTCGGTGGCTGGGACATGCCCGTCAATTACGGCTCCCAGATCGAGGAGCACCATGCCGTCCGCCGCGACAGCGGCATGTTCGACGTCTCCCACATGTGCCCGGTGGACGTGGTCGGCAAGGACGCCCGCCCCTTCCTGTCCCGCCTGGTGGCCAATGATGTCGCCAAGCTGAAGGTTTCCGGCAAGGCCCTCTACTCCTGCATGCTGAACGAAGCCGGCGGCGTGGTGGACGACCTCATCATCTATTTCCTGACCGACGAGCGCTTCCGCATCGTGGTCAACGCCGGCACCGCCGACAAGGACATCGCCTGGATGCAGGCCCGCCTCGCCGACTGGAAGCTGGACGTCACCGTTACCCCCCGCCGCGACCTGGCCATCATCGCCATCCAGGGCCCCAACGCCCGTGCCAAGGTCTGGGAAGTGCTGCCTGGGATCAAGGCGGCCACCGAACCCCTGAAGCCCTTCTTCGCCGCCGAATGCGCCGACTATTTCGTGGGTCGCACCGGCTACACCGGCGAAGACGGCTTCGAAATCATGCTGCCGTCCGGTGACGCGGAAAAAATCTGGAATGCGCTGAACGCCGCCGGCGTCGCC
>JBLNBI010000371.1:0-14157 GCA_050259815.1 Actinomycetota bacterium
CAACCCCTTCGTCACTGCCTTCCTGCCGCTTCCCCCTTCGCACCCCCCGGCCCATCGGCCCGGCGCCGCGAAAGAGGTGCGCATTATATAGATGCAAAGACTGGAGTCAACACCTTTCCAAAAGAAAGCGGCTTGACATCGAATGGTGGCGATTTCGCAGGAACGTTTATAACGCGGTACACTTTTCGCCCCCATATATATATAGGCAAGGCGTGCACCTTTCCCTTCTTCTCCCGCAGCTCATTTGGCCTGAACCTGAGGACGCGTTTGCATTAGAGAATCTGCCGTGCCCTTCGCTGGAGTGGCTCATCGCCCACAGCAAAGGCACCCGCAGCCCTGCATGTCCCTACGAGCACGTATTGGCTGGTAGCTTCGGGATGGATGGCAACGCTCCGTTCGGCGCCTTGCGTCTGTTAGGTGACCCAAAATCCGCTCCCGATGTCGATCCCCGGGAGGGATTCTGGATTTGCGCGGACCCTGTCCACCTTCGCTTCCACCACGAGAGAATCATTCTCGCGGATGCCGGCGCCTTCGAATTGGCCGAAAATGAAGCCCATTCCCTTGGCGAGGCACTTAACCAGGAATTCGGCGACCTGGGGCGTTTCCACGTCACTGACCCGAGGCGTTGGTACATCAAGCTAAATTCCCATGACCATTATTGGGCGCCCCCCCTCTCGGCAGTTGCCGGCCGGCGCATGGAGGGGGAACTGCCAAACGAGCCACAGGTGCCGAAACTCCGCTCCTGGCTGAACGAAATTCAGATGTTTCTCCACGGGCACCCGATCAATGAGGCCCGTGCAAGCTTAGGCCAGCCCGCCGTCAATAGTCTTTGGCTCTGGGGCGCCGGATGCCTTCCGGATATGGGCGCCTGCTCCCATGACGGCGTTTGGTCGAAGGACCCACTTGCATTGGGTTTGGCCCGCTCCTGCGGCGTCCCGGCCCACCCGCGCCCCGAAAGTTTTGATGTCTTGCTTGCTCACACCGCCCCCAAAAGCGACCACCTAGTCATCCTGGATCAGTTGCAGAGCCCGGTGATTTACGAAGACAGTAGAGGCTGGCGAGACGCCATGAACCAGCTCGAAGCGAACTGGTTCGCTCCCCTTAAAGCCGCTATTGGCAAGAATGTCAGCACCGTGACGCTGATCGCCCCAACCATCTATGGCCTGCTGATCTGGGAAGTGAAGGGCAGCGCCCGCTGGCAGTTTTGGCGACGTTCCCAATCCATCGCCGCCCTTGCCAAAGAACTCTCCCAATGACCCGCATCATTACCCGTCCCATTCCGCAGAGACTCGCCTGGCAACTGGAACAGCAGGGCCTGCATCCGTTACTGGCCCGCCTTTACGCCGCCCGCGGCATCCAGGACCGGACCGAGCTGACCTACGACCTCAAATCCCTGCTGCCGCCCTCCACCCTGACCCATGCCGACGACGCCGCCCGCCTCCTGGCCGACGCCATCGAGGCGGATGCGAAGCTCCTTATCGTCGCCGACTACGATTGCGATGGTGCCACCGCCTGTGCTGTCGGGATTCGTGCCCTGAAGGCTTTCGGCGCGAATGTCGATTTCCTGGTTCCTGACCGGTTCAAGTTGGGCTACGGCCTCTCCCCTGAAATCGTCGATCTGGCCGCCCGCCAGGAGCCCGACCTCATCATCACTGTCGATAACGGCATCGCCAGCCTTGACGGCGTCGCCCGGGCGCGCCAGTTGGGCATTGCCACCCTAATCACCGACCACCATCTGCCGGGCGACACCCTCCCCGAGGCCGATTGCATCGTCAATCCCAACCAGCCCGGCTGCGACTTCCCCTCCAAATCCATGGCGGGCGTCGGCGTCATGTTTTATGTGATGCTGGCTTTACGCGCCGAACTCCGGGAGCGCGGCTGGTTCGCCGATCGCCCGGAGCCCAACCTCGCCGGCCTGCTGGACTTGGTTGCACTGGGAACGGTAGCCGACGTAGTCAAGCTGGACCGTAACAACCGCATTCTCGTCAGCCAGGGCCTGAAGCGCATGCGTGAAGGACGCCTGCAGCCGGGGCTTCTTGCCCTGTTCAAGTCCGCCGGCCGGGAACCCAACCGTGCCTCCGCCTTCGACCTCGGCTTCCTCCTCGGTCCGCGCCTCAACGCCGCCGGACGCCTTGCGGACATGCGTCTCGGCATCGAATGCCTGCTCACCGACGACCTCAACCGTGCCCTGTCCATCGCTCAACAGCTGGATGCCCTCAACCGGGAGCGCAGGGAAATCGAGAGCGACATGCAGACCCAGGCCCTGGCCTTCCTCGAATCAATAGATGAAGGGGCAGAAGCAGCCGGAGTCGCCCTCTTTAACCCAGAGTGGCACGAGGGCGTGGTCGGCATCCTGGCTTCCCGGATCAAGGACAAACTGCACCGTCCCGTCTTCGCCTTCGCACCGGGGGAAGGCGGCGTCATCAAGGGATCCGGCCGTTCCATTCCCGGGCTTCACCTGAGGGACGCCCTCGATCTGGTGGCCAAACGGTCGCCCGGTCTGCTGCTGCGGTTTGGCGGCCATGCCATGGCCGCCGGCGTCACCCTCCGGGAAGAAAATTTCTCCCACTTCCGGGACAGCTTCGCAGCCATTGCCGAAGAACTGATCGACCCCGCCGACCTGACCCGGACTCTCGAAACCGACGGCAGCCTGGAGTCCGGCTATCTTTCCCTGGAAATAGCCCGACTCCTGGAGTCCGAGGTTTGGGGCCAGGGGTTCCCAGCACCGCTCTTCCTGGACGAATTCGAGGTGGAACAGCAGCGGGTGCTCAAGGAAAAACACCTGAAACTGAGATTGAAGAAAGGCAACACCCGCCTGGACGCCATCCAGTTCAACTTTTCCCAGTCGCCGGGCGTACGCACCCGAGCCACCTACCGCCTTTCCATCAACGAATACATGGGCGTGCAGACACCGCAGCTCTTGATCGAGCACCTGGAGACCTATTCCACGGCCGGCGGCTCCGGCTCCTAGGCCCCGCCCCCCTCCGCTCGCAGCGCATCCCGGATGGCGGCGGCAGGTACCGGCCTGGAGAAGTAATACCCCTGGAATTCCTCGCAGCGCTGGAGCGCCAGGGCCTCCAGCTGATCGGCGTTTTCGACGCCTTCAGCGACGATGCGGAGACCCAGGCTATGCCCCAGGGAGATTATTGCCTTGGGAATGGCCATGGCCTCCGCCCCTCGATGGCACTCCATGACGAAGGAGCGGTCGATTTTCAGGATATCCAGGGGGAAGCGCTTCAAGTAGGCCAGCGAGGAATAGCCGGTGCCGAAGTCATCCACCGCGATGCTGACGCCCAATTCCTTCAGGGCGGTCAAAATGGCCACGGCCTTCTCCACATCCCCCACCAGAAAGCCCTCTGTGATCTCCAGTTGCAGACAGGAGGCGGGCAATCCAGTCTCCACCAGGATATCGCTGATCCGCCCCACCAGATCCCGATCGGAGAATTGCCGAGCCGACAGGTTGACCGCTACATGGAGCCCGCCCCACCCGGCCGCCTCCCGGCAGGCGGTGCGCAGGACAAAATCGGTGATGGGCCGGATCAGCCCGGTCTCCTCCGCCAGGGGGATGAACTTGACTGGCGACACCGGGCCGAATTCCCGGCTTTCCCAGCGCACCAGGGCTTCGCAACCCATCATCCGCCCGGTGGCATCCACCTTGGGCTGATAGGCTACCGTCAGATCGCCCTCCGCCACTGCCCGTCGCAGAGCGGATTCCAGGACCAACCGCTCATGGGCTGCTGCATTCAGCTCCTTGGCGTAGAAACGGAAGCAGCCCTTGCCCGACTGCTTGGCGTGGTACATGGCAGCATCGGCTTGGCTCAACAGGATTTCCAGGTCAGCACCATTCAGGGGAAAGAGGCTTACCCCGATGCTTCCGGCCACCCGCAGGTCATGGCCATCCAGCAGCACAGGCTCGTGGATGGTGGACAGAATCCGTTCCAGCATCTGGACCACGGAGCCGAGGCCGGTCAGTTCCCCCAGGATGAGGACGAATTCGTCGCCGCCGTAGCGGGCCACGGTATCCGTCCCCCGCATGCAGGCCTTGAGGCGATCCCCGATTTCCACCAGTAGCCGGTCGCCCACGGCATGGCCCAGGCTGTCGTTGATGAACTTGAAGTTGTCGATATCCACGAAGGCCACGGCGACGTCGCTGCCGCTCCGCCGAGCCGAAGCGATGGCCTGCTCCAGGCGGTCCTGGAGGAGATTGCGGTTGGGCAAGCCCGTGAGGGGGTCGTGGGTCGCCTGGTATTCGAGCTGGGCCTGGTATTGCCGGCGCTCGCTGATATCTTCAACGGTGCCCTCGTAATAGAGCACGGTGCCGTCCGAGGCGCGGACGGCATGGGCGTTCTCGGAAATCCAGATGGTCTTGCCGTCCCGGCGATAGACCTCCGATTCGAAATCCCGCACTTTCCCATGCAGTTGTATCTGGCAGGTGAAATCGTCCCGGCGGCCGGGCAGGACATAGAGCCGGGTGGCGATGTCGGACAGCCCCGCGACCAGTTCAGCCGGGGAAGAATAGCCATACAGCTCCGCCAACGCCTGGTTCGCAGCCAGATAGTGGCCATCGGGGGAGGTCTGGAACATGCCGATGACCGAGTTCTCGAAAATGCTGCGGTAGCGCAACTCGGTTTCTGCCAAACGCACCTCGGTCAACAGGCGCTCGGTGACATCCTCGATGAATCCTTCGAGCACTTCCCTGCCCGACTCATCGACCACCGCCCTGCCCCGTTCCAGAACCCACTTTTCCCGGCCATCCCGGCAGCGGATCCGGTAATCCACCCGATAAGCCGCCCCACGCTTCACAGCCGCCATGATGGTGCGGCGAACCCGTTGGCGATCCTCCGGATGGGTCATGGTTTCCAGGCTCATGCCGCGGCTGTGCTTCAGCTCATCCTGGGTATAGCCGGTCAGGGCGGCGCAGCCGTCGCTGGCGAAGTGCAGAGTCCACACTTCATCGATAGCGCAGCGGAAAACCATTCCATCCAGGTTTTGCATCAGTACACGCAGGACCCGTTCGCTGTCGATTTCGCGCCAGATATCCGCCGCTTCGGCGACCTTTCTTTCAGTAAGGACTTCAAGACCCGACATATTCTTTTCTCTTGTTCCGTGCGCAATGCCTTAGGCTGATGACCCGCGGGCCTTGCTTCGATACCGGAGTAATGCAAAATCTTTGCCATCGCCATGCGTGAATCATAACCATTTGATGCCAATAGGAATTCAAATGGTTTCCAGAAGCCGCACAGGCAACAATGCACCACAATAGTGCATTCAGCGCCGGGGCAGCGCATGCCAAATGGCGAGACCATCTTTAGTCGCGAAACTACCGCCAAGTTATAATTACAAATTAACCATTTGCTATTGCGGAAAAGAACATGGAAGCCGAACAACTCAACAGCATCTCTAACAAGCTCGACGATCTGGCGCAGCGCGCCGCCGAGCTACGGAGGTATCTTTGACTACGATCAGAAGCGCGAACGCCTCACGCTCCTGAACAAGGAACTGGAAGACCCCAAGGTCTGGGACGACGCCAAGCGCGCCCAGGAAATGGGCCGGGAGAAGAAATCCCTGGAAGACGTCGTCCTGGTGCTGGAAGACGTCCAGCAGGGCCTCGACGACGGCCGCGAGCTTTTCGACATGGGCAAGGAGGAGAACGATGACGACACCCTCCACGCCGTCGAAGCCGATTCTGCCGAGATCGAAAAGAAGGTTGCCGCCCTCGAATTCCGCCGCATGTTCAACAACCCCCAGGACCCCAGCCCCTGTTTCCTGGAAATCCAGGCGGGCGCCGGCGGCACCGAGGCCCAGGACTGGGCTTCCATGCTGCTGCGCATGTACGTCAAGTACGGCGAGCGCAAGGGCTTCAACGTCGAGGTGATGGAAGAGTCCGAAGGCGACGTGGCCGGCATCAAGAGTGCCACCATCAAGTTCACCGGCGACTACTGCTACGGCACGCTGCGCACGGAGACCGGCATCCACCGGCTGGTGCGCAAGTCCCCCTTCGACTCCAACGCCCGCCGCCACACCAGCTTCACCTCGGTCTTCGTGTACCCGGAAGTGGACGACTCCATCGAGATCGCCATCAACCCGGCGGATGTGCGGACCGATACCTTCCGGGCCTCCGGCGCCGGCGGCCAGCACATCAACAAGACCGACTCCGCCGTGCGTCTGACCCACGTCCCCACCGGCATCGTCGTCCAGTGCCAGAACGACCGCTCCCAGCACCGCAACCGGGACGAAGCCTGGTCCATGCTGCGGGCCCGCCTCTACGAGTTCGAACTCCGCAAGCAACAGGCCGAGCAGCAGAAGCTGGAAGACGCCAAGTCCGACATCGGCTGGGGCCACCAGATCCGCTCCTATGTACTGGACCAGTCCCGCATCAAGGACCTGCGCACCAACTACGAAGTCGGCAACACCCAGGCCGTGCTGGACGGCGACCTGGACGACTTCATCCAGGCCAGCCTCAAGCAGGGCGTGTGACCCTGCCCGCCAACCTGTTCGAAGGACTGCCGGCATCGAGAAGCGATGCCGAGCAGTTTCTCGGACTGCTGTCCCGGCCCGGGCTCAGGATCGAGCGCATCGTCTCCACCGGCCAGGCCAGCCCGCCCGGCTTCTGGTACGACCAGGCGGACGGCGAGTGGGTCCTGGTAGTCGCCGGCGAAGCCCTGCTCCGCTTCGAGGACGAAGCGGAGCCACGCCGCCTGAAGGCCGGGGATTTTGCCGAAATCACCCCCCATCGCCGGCATCGGGTCGATTGGACCCATCCGGAACAAATCACCATCTGGCTGGCCGTCCATTACGGTGACGCGCCGGCCTTGTCCCAACAGCCCTAAATCGGGGAAAATTCAGGGTTTTACGCCGTCGGTTTTCCGTCGCGGCGCCAAACCAGTTTTCAAGGATCCCAAATGTCCAACGCCGAACAACAAAACCCGGTGCCGCAAGACGAGAACCAGCTGATCGCCGAGCGCCGCCAGAAACTGGCCGAATGGCGCCAGACCGGCCGCGCCTTCCCCAACGACTTCCAGCGCCAGAACACGGCCGCCAAGCTCCTGGAAGCCTACGGTGAGAAATCTGCCGAGGAACTGGAAGGGCTGCCCGTGGAAGTCCGGGTCGCCGGCCGCATGATGTTGAAGCGCGTCATGGGCAAGGCTTCCTTCGCCACCCTCCAGGATCTGTCCGGCCGCATCCAGGTGTATGTGACCAAGGACAAGGTGGGCGAGGACGTCTACGCCGCCTTCAAGCACTGGGACCTGGGCGACATCCTGGGCGTCGTCGGCACCCTGATGAAGACCCGCACCGGCGAACTGACCATCCAGGCCACCGAAGTGCGCCTGCTGACCAAGTCCCTGCGCCCCCTGCCGGACAAGTTCCACGGCTTGGCCGACATCGAGATGAAGTACCGGCAGCGCTATGTGGACCTCATCATGAACGAGGATGCCCGCTTCGTTTTCCAGGCCCGCAGCCGGATCGTCTCCTCCATCCGCCACTACATGGACAACCACGGCTTCCTGGAAGTGGAAACGCCGATGATGCATCCCATCCCCGGCGGCGCCTCGGCCAAGCCCTTCATCACCCACCACAACGCCCTGGACATGCAGCAGTACCTGCGCATCGCCCCGGAGCTGTACCTGAAGCGCCTGGTCATCGGCGGCTTCGAGAAGGTGTTCGAGATCAACCGCAATTTCCGGAACGAAGGCCTGTCTCCGCGCCACAACCCGGAATTCACCATGATGGAGTTCTACGAGGCTTACGCGGACTACAAGAGCCTCATGAATTTCACCGAGGGCCTGCTGCGCCACGCCGCCCGGGAGGCCCTGGGCACCGAGACCTTCGTCTACCAGGGCCGTGAGCTGGACCTTTCCAAGCCCTTCGACCGCCTGACCATGGTCGAAGCCGTGAAGAAGTACTGCCCCCAATACACCGACGAGCAGTTGAACGACGCCGGTTGGATCAAGGAGCAGTTGAAGGCCATGAAGGTGGATGTGAAGGGCGAAGTCGGCCTGGGCGCCCTGCAGCTCCTCTTCTTCGAAGAGACCGCCGAAGCCCAGCTGTGGAATCCCACCTTCATCGTCGATTACCCGGTGGAAGTGTCGCCCCTCGCCCGCGCCTCCGACGCCAACCCGGAAATCACCGAGCGCTTCGAGCTGTTCATCGTCGGCCGGGAAATCGCCAACGGCTTCTCCGAGCTGAACGACCCCGAGGACCAGGCCGCCCGTTTCCTGGCCCAGGCCAAGGCCAAGGAGGCCGGCGACGAGGAAGCCATGTACTACGACGCCGACTACGTCCGCGCCCTGGAATACGGCCTGCCCCCGACCGGCGGCTGCGGCATCGGCATCGACCGCCTGGTCATGCTGCTGACCGACGCACCGGCTATCCGGGACGTGATCCTGTTCCCGCAAATGCGTCCTGAATAAGGAAGCGGCAGTCACTCAGTAGTGCCCATGGTTCACATCGAACCAGCCCGTCTGGCCTTCGGGCCAGACGGCACGCCCTTCTCCGACACCTACGGCGACGTCTATCACTCCGCCTCCGGCGGCCCCGACCAGACCCGCCACGTCTTCCTCGCCGGCAACGGCCTGCCGGAACGCTGGCAGAACCGGGAACGCTTCGTCATCCTGGAGACGGGCTTCGGCCTGGGGCTCAACTTCCTCGCCACCTGGAATGCCTGGAAAAACGACCCCCAACGCTGCGGACGGCTGCACTTCGTCTCCGTAGAGAAACACCCCTTCACCGCCGCCGACCTGGAAATCGCCCACCGGGCCTGGCCGGAATTCACCTCCCTGGCCGCCGAACTACGCCGCCACTGGCCCTTCCTGGTGCCCGGGGTGCATCGCCTCAACCTCGACGGCGGCCGCGTCATCCTGACCATCGTCTTCGGCGACGCCGTCGACGTCCTGCGCCGCCTCGACGCCGGGGTGGATGCCTTCTACCTGGACGGCTTCTCCCCCGCCAAGAATCCGGACCTATGGTCCCTCCAGCTTTTCCGCGCCCTCGCCCGCCTGGCCGCCCCCGGCGCCACCCTGGCCACCTGGTCGGTGGCGGGCGCCGTCCGGGAAGCCCTGGCCGCGGCCGAGTTCGACCTCGAACGACTTCCCGGCTTTGCCGGCAAGCGCCAGATGCTGGTGGGCCGATACCGTTCCCGCAAGCCTGCGACCCACCTCCTGCCCAGGGAGCGCCGCGCCATCGTCATCGGCGCCGGGGTGGCCGGATCGACCGCCGCCCATCGCCTTGCCGCCCGCGGCTGGCAAGTGGAGGTGCTGGAGCGGGGTCCCACGCCGGGAACGGGGGCCTCCGGGAATATCGCCGGGGTACTGCGGCCGCTCCCCAGCATCGACGACAACCGCCTGGCCCGGCTCACCCGGGCCGGCTTCCTCGCTACCCGTTCCCTCTTGCAGGAACTCGGCCCGGCGGTGCGCTGGCAGGAGTGCGGCGTCATGCACCTGGCCCGGGACATCGGCCATGAGGAGGTCCAACGGCGCACCGTGGCGGCCCTGGAGCCGCCCACGGACTTCCTCCAGTTCCTGGAGCGGGACGCGGCCGCCGCCCGGCTCAACTGGCCGGTGGCCAACGGCGGCTGGTGGTTCCCGACGGGAGGCTGGGTGCAGCCGCCGTCCCTGTGCCGGGCAGCCCTCGGCGCATTTCCCGAATTGATTCGCGCGCGTTTCGATTGCCCGGTGGCCGCCATCGAATCCACCGAGGCCGGCTGGCGCGCCATCAGTCCCGACGGCACTACCTTGGCCGAAGCGCCGGTGCTGGTCATGGCCAGCGGCGCCGAGGCGCCCCGCTTCCGGCAGTTCGCCTGGCTGCCCCAGCAGGCCGCCCGGGGCCAGGTGACCCACATCCCGGAAGGGGCCACGCCGCCCCTGGACATGGTGGTCTGCCGCCTGGGTTACACCACCCCGCCGGTGGATGGACTGCGCATCGCCGGCGCCTCCTTCCTGGTGGGCGACGACGAGCCGTCGGAACGCCCCGAGGAACATGCCGACAACCTGGCCCGGCTCAACATGATCCTGCCGGACTTCGCCAAGGGCCTCTACCCGGCGACCCTCACCGGCAAGGTGGGTTTCCGCCCGGCATCCCCGGACCGCCTGCCCATGGTCGGCCCTGTGCCGCTGCCAGCTCTGCCGGAGGGGACCGGCCGGCACCCGTTGGCTTGGCAGGATGGGCTCTATTGCGTCCAGGGCTTCGGCGCCCGGGGCATCGTCTGGTCGGAACTCATGGCCGAGCTGCTGGCGAGCCGCATCGATGGCGATCCCCTTCCCCTGGAGACGGACCTGGCGGAAGCCGTGGCCCCCGCCCGGTTCCTGTTGAAGGCTTCGCGACTTATCCCCCCGGGGTTTTCCGAGGCTTCGTAAGGGGTTGTAACGGTTTGTTTCCCGAGTCCGCGGAGGCTGGAAAGCTGCGTTATTCTGTAAGCAGATAACGTAAGGAGTTCCGCCATGGACAACATCACCAAGACAACCCACCCGCTGGTCCTGGTCGCCGCTGTTTCGGTCACCATCGCCAGCCTGGCTGCCGCCGCCCATTTCACCGGCCTCCTTCCCAGCCGTTCCAGTGAGGCCCCCGTGGCTCCCACCGCTGCCGTGACCGCTCCCGCCCCGAGCGCCGTGTCGGCCCCCGCCGCCATCCAGCCGCCGCCCGCCCCGGTTGTCGCCCAGACCGAAGCCCCGGCCCGGGAAGCCAGCCGGCCCGCCGCCAAGCCCCATACCCAACGCCACGCCAGCAATGTCGGCGCTCCCGATCGCCGCAACGATGAAGGCCCCCGCGTCGCCGGCACTACCCATCGGGTGTCGACCAACAATGCCGGCATCGACGTGATTCCCTCGTCCCAAGCCCCGGCTGTTGCCGCAGCGCCTGCCCCGGCCCAGCCCGTGACGCCTCCGGTCTGCCGCGAGTGCGGCACGGTGGAAAGCGTCCGGGAAGTCGTCGCCAAGGGTGAAGGCAGCCCGGTGGGGGCAATCGCCGGCGGCGTCCTGGGCGGCCTGTTGGGCCACCAGGTCGGCCGTGGCTCCGGCAAGGACCTGGCCACCATTGCCGGCGCCGTGGGCGGTGCCTTCGCCGGCCATGAGGTCGAGAAGAACGTCCGCACCACCAAGCAGTACCAGGTGGAAGTCCGCTTCGACGACGGCGCCGTCCGCAGCTTCACCCTGCCTTCCGCCACCTGGCGCAACGGTGACCGGGTCCGCCTGGCCAACGGAGGCCTCCAGCCCATCGGCTACGCCGACCGCTGATCCATTCCACCGACATTTCCCCGGCGCACCCCGATCGAAATCGGGGTGCGCCGGGGAATTTCATTTGGATGACAATTTTTGACGCAGATTCAGCAGACAGTGATTTACGCCTTCTATAATTGCGGGACAGGCATAGACCCACCGTCGATTGGATAGAAAGCGAATATGAAGCTGCGCAATTTCATTCTGGGAGCATCGATACTTGTCGCAGTCATATTCTTCACCAGCAGTTTCCTTCTCGTCCGCCACGAATTCGACCGGCTGACCAAGGCCCAGGTCACCGAATCCTCCGAGCTGATCGCCGGAGTCACCTTCTCCGCCATGTACGAGCTGATGAGCACGGGCTGGACCCGGGCCCAGGCGGAATCCTTCATCAAATCCACCCGGGCTGCCTCCGGGGACAAGGGCCACATTCAGATCTTCCGCGGCCCGGATGTGGCAGCCCAGTTCGGCGCCATCGTCCAGCCCCCCATCGACGAGGCAATCGAAACCGCCCTGCGCACCGGGGAAACTCAGCGCAACGCCGAGGGCTCCACCGTCCGCCACATCTATCCCCTCAAGGCCGAAGAGCGTTGCCTGCGCTGCCACGACAACGTGACCGTCGGCCAGAGTCTGGGCGCCATCGAGGTGGTCCACCACATGGAGGGTTTGCTGAGCGAGGCGGACCGCAAGCTGGCCATGTCCCTGCTTACCTTGACCATCCTGGCGGTAATGGCTTCCGTCCTGGTGGTGTTCTATGTGAATGACCGCATCACCGGAGCCATCCAGACCGTCGAGGAAAGCGTGGAGAGCATCAATGCGGTTTCCGACCTGAAGAGCCTGCGCTTCACCCAGCGGGACGGCGGTTTCGTGGAGTTCCAGCGCATCATCAACGCCCTCGGGGATATGGCGCACAAGATGCACGGCATCGCCGTGGATAAGGACATCCTGCGCTTCGAGATCCGCCTCCTGGAGAAGTTCGTCATCACCTCGGAAGTGGTCAAGGACTGGCGCCAGTACATTGCCCAGCTGCTGGAGGAGATCAACCAGATCCTGGAAACCCATTTCCTCTTCTCCATCTTCGAGATCGACGAGGAGATGTTCGACCTGGAAATTTTCTGGCACACGCCCCCCAGCGAGGAAACCCGGGACCTGATGGTGCATCACGTACGCGCCTGCCTCCAGGACCATCCCCGCTTCGGCAATGCCCTGTCGGTCAATCTCCACCACCATGTCCATGACGTGGACGGCCCTCGCCTGGTCCTGGACGAGAACGAGGTGTCCCTGCGGGTGAAGTCCTTCTTCGTGGATACGCCGCGCATCGGCGGCATCGTCGGCATCGGTGTCCATTCCCACGACATCGACGACATCCGCTCCCTGGTCATGGACAGCGTGCTGTCCACCCTGCTGAACGTGGTGGGCTCCATCAAGGCCATCTACAAGTACACCAACGACCTGGAGTACTACGCCACCCGGGACCCTCTCACCGACCTCTACAACCAGCGGGTCTTCTGGGAAATGCTCAACTACGAGGTGGACCGGGCCACCCGGCACGGCTACCAGTTCGGCCTGCTGGTCATCGACCTGGACAACTTCAAGGCCATCAACGACAACTACGGCCACCAGGTGGGGGACCGCTTCCTCCAGGCCCTCGCCGCCGCCATCCGCACCGTGCTCAGGAAGGACGACATCTTTGCCCGCTACGGCGGCGACGAGTTCGTGGTGCTGATGCCGGAAACCGACCTGGACGGCACTTCCCAGACCGCCAACAAGGTGCTGGCCGCCATTACCCAGATGTCCCTCACCCAGGAGGACGGCACCCCCATCAAGGGCAGCGCCTCCATCGGCATGGCCATCTTCCCCCACCACGCCAGCGAGGCCAAAGACCTATTCCTGTTCGCCGACAACCTCATGTACAAGGGCAAGGCGGAGGGCAAGAACCGGGTCGTCATCCCCTCCGACGAGGACGTGGCGGAGGCCTTCCGGGACATCAGCCAGCGCAGCATCCTGGTGCTGAACGCCATCGAGAACCGCCAGATCCGCCCCTACTTCCAGCCCATCCTGGACGTTGCCCAGCGCCGCGTGGTGGGCTACGAGTGCCTGTCCCGCCTGCCCTTCGAATCCGATGTGCTGCCGGCCGACCAGTTCATCGAACTGGCCGAGAAGATGGGGGTCATCCACCGCATCGACAGCATCGTCATCGAGGCGGCCCTTACCGAATTGGCCGAAAACAAGTTCGACGGCCTGATCTTCTTCAACCTGTCGCCCCGGGCCCTGGTCCTCAACGAATTCTGCCGCGTCATCCGCGACATCGTTGAGCGAAGCGGCATCCCCAACGACCGCATCGTCTTCGAGATTACCGAGCGGGATTCAGTGCGCAACCTGAATCTCCTCGAAAAGCTGCTCACCGACCTGCGGGGATCCGGCTTCAAATTGGCCCTGGACGATTTCGGTTCCGGATTCTCTTCCTTCCACTACCTGCGCCGCTTCCCCATCGACTTCCTCAAGATCGAGGGCGACTTCATCGCCCACATGCTCGACGACGAGCGGGACCGCGCTTTCGTCCAGAACATGTGCGCCCTGGCCCGCCAATTGGGCATCAAGGTCATCGCCGAGTTCGTCGAATCCCAGGAAGTCCTCGACCTGCTGTTGGAAATGGAAGTCGATTTCGCCCAGGGCTACCACATCGGTCGCCCGGCACCCCGCGTTCTGCCCGGCACCGCCTGGCCGACGAATGATTCAGCCTCACCCGTTCTGGAGACGATTTAATGAAAATAGAAACCCTGGCCGTGCACGGCGGCTACTCCCCGGATCCCACGACCAAGGCGGTGGCGGTTCCCATCTACCAGACCACGTCCTACGCTTTCGACAGCACCCAGCACGGTGCCGACCTCTTCGACCTCAAGGTGCCGGGCAACATCTACACCCGCATCATGAACCCGACCCAGGA
>JBLNBI010000372.1:0-4488 GCA_050259815.1 Actinomycetota bacterium
AAGCGCGTCGTCTTCGGTGCCGTCGGCAACGACCATGTCGCCGAGCTGACCGACATCAACAAGCGCGAGTTCCTGATCCTCGGCCTCCTGGCCATCGGCACCCTGTGGATGGGCCTGTATCCCCAGCCCTTCACCGAGGTCATGCACGCTTCGGTCAATGACCTGCTGCGCCACATCGCCATCAGCAAGATTCAATAAACGGTAGCCAACATGTTCGACAATTTTGTTGTCCCCGATCTCCTGCCGGCCGCACCGGAGCTTTTCCTGGCGGCCATGGCCTCGGTCATCCTGCTGGCCAGCGTGTTCATCAAGGATGCGCGCCAGACCGCGGTGTTCGTCCTGACCCAGCTGACCCTCATTGGGTGCGCCGTCATCCAGTACCAGACCATGACCGGCGAGATCACCTACACCTTCAGCAACATGTTCGTGGACGATCTCATGTCCGACCTGCTGAAGATGGTCCTGTACATGACGGTTATCGTGGTGTTGTTCTACTCCCGGGGCTACGTCCTCGACCGGGAGGCCATGGCCAAGGGCGAGTTCTACGTGCTTGCCCTGTTCGCTACCTTGGGCATGATGGTCATGATTTCGGCCAACCACTTCCTGACCATCTACCTGGGTCTGGAGCTGCTGTCCCTGTCCCTGTATGCCATGGTGGCCATGAACCGGGATTCCGTGGTTTCCACTGAAGCCGCCATGAAGTACTTCGTGCTTGGCGCCCTGGCGTCCGGCCTGCTGCTGTACGGCATGTCCATGATCTATGGCGCCACCGGCACCCTTGAGATCACCGGCATCGGCGAACTCCTCATGACTGGCCAAGCCAACAAGAGCGTCCTGGTATTCGGCCTCGTCTTCCTGGTGGCCGGCCTGGCGTTCAAGCTGGGTGTGGTTCCCTTCCATATGTGGATTCCGGACGTCTATCACGGCGCGCCCACTGCCGTGACCCTGTTCATCGGTTCCGCGCCCAAGCTTGCTGCCTTCGCCATCACCATGCGCCTTCTGGTGACCGGCATGATCACCTTGTCTCAAGACTGGCAGGCCATGCTGATCATCCTATCGGTGCTGTCCATGGCCATCGGCAACCTGGCCGCCATCGCCCAGACCAACATCAAGCGTATGTTGGCTTACTCCGCCATCTCCCACATGGGCTTCATGCTCCTGGGCGTGACTACCGGCGTGGTGGGGGGCGATGCCCGTATGGCCCTGAATGCCTACAGTTCCTCCATGTTCTACGTCGTCGCCTACGTGATGATGACCGCCGGTTCCTTCGGCATGATCCTGCTGCTGGCCCGCGCCGGTTTCGAAGCGGATAACCTTGACGACTTCAAGGGGCTCAACAAGCGCAGCCCGTGGTTCGCCGGCATGATGCTGATCATGATGTTCTCCATGGCCGGCATCCCGTTCTTCGTCGGGTTCTTCGCGAAGTTTGCCGTCCTGCAGTCGGTCGTCGCTGCCGGCTACATGTGGCTCGCCATCGTAGCCGTGCTGTTCTCCCTGATCGGCGCCTTCTACTACCTGCGGGTGGTGAAGCTGATGTACTTCGACCAGCCTGCCGATGCGTCCCCGCTGGTGGCCCCGCTGGACATGCGCGTCCTGATCTCGGCCAACGGCCTGGCCGTCGCCCTGTTCGGCATGTTCCCGGATAGCCTGATGATTGCTTGCGGTTTCGCCATCATGCGGTCGGTGACCGGCTGATCGAGGATTGATCGAACCTTCAACGCCCCGCTTGTCGGGGCGTTTGCTTTTGGAGCGTTGATAAATGAGTGCGGATAAGCATCTGATCGAGACCCAACTGACCTCCGAGCTCGTGTTCAAGGGCAAGTTGCTGGAGGTGCGGCGAGATGGAGTTCGACTTCCGGACGGCGCCGAGGCGACTCGGGAGTATGTCGTCCATCCGGGTGCGGTGGTGGTGATTCCGGTACTGGATAACGGGAATATGCTTTTCGAGCGGCAGTTCCGTTATCCGCTGGGGCGCGTGTTTCTGGAGCTTCCGGCCGGCAAGATCGATCCGGGGGAGGATGTGGAGACGACGGGCCGGCGCGAACTGCTGGAGGAGACCGGCCATGAAGCCGACGAGTGGCGCTACGTGGGCGTCATGCACCCGTGTATCGGCTACTCCAATGAGCGGATCGAGATATTCCTAGCAAAGGGCCTCAAGAAGGTGTCCGAGCCGCAACTGGACCACGGAGAGTTCCTGGAATTGGTAGAGCTGAGCCAGGAGGAAGCCCGGGAAGCAGTTCTCCAGGGCAGGATAACGGACTCCAAGACCATTACAGCCCTCTATTGGGCGGAGCAGTTGCTCAAATAGGCGGAGATTATTGCCGGAAGGAAGCCTCGAATAGGACGCAATAAAAAAGCCCGGGTGAAAACCCGGGCCTTTCGGTTCGAACCGAGTTCTTACTTGCCGTTGACGGCGGCCTTCAGCTTGGCGCCGGCGGAGAACTTCGGGGTCTTGGAAGCCGCAATCTTCAGCTCGGCGCCAGTCTTGGGGTTGCGGCCGGTACGGGCGGCACGGGCGCCCACGGCGAAGGTGCCGAAGCCGATCAGGCTGACGGTATCACCCTTGGTCAGGGTCTCGGCGATGATCTCGGTGAGGCCATCGACGGCGCGGCCAGCAGCAGCCTTGGACAGGTCGCACTTGGCGGCCAGAGCTTCGATAAGTTCGGTCTTGTTCATGGGTTGGCTTCCTTTGTGAGAAATGGGCGGATTATGCGAGCAGTCGTTCCGCCCGTCTAGGGGGCAGAAGGCCATAACCGCTGGAAAGTGGGTTTTTTTCGCTGTTTGGGTAGAAAAAATCCTTCCGACGGCTAGGTCCATCCGTTCACCCCTTGGCCGGACCGGATGGGGCCGGCGTTCCGGGCTGCCCTCCAGGGCCGCGGCGACTGCCCCGCGGTCCGGCGTGGAAGTCGTCAAAAGTCTTCTTCTGTTCCGGTGTCAGCACAGCATAGAAGGTTTTCAAGGCCGCCACGTGTTCCGCCATCCGCTCTTGGCGCTGCTTGGCAAAGTCGAGCATTTTTTCTGCCCGTTCCGGAGCGGTCAGCTTTGCCCAGTCGCTGGGTTCCCCTCTCTCGGGGCGGACGGGGGGCTGGTTCGAATCGACAAATTTCTTCCAGGCACTTTCCTGGTCTGGGGTGAGTTTCAGGGCATCGTGCAGACGCTTTTGATGCTGTTGCATACGCTCGCCCCGTTGCTCATGATATTTCTCCCAGTTCCCCATAGGGCCGTGGGGACCGCAGTCCACAGACTGGGCGCCGGCGTTTAGGGCAAGAACGGCAATGCCGCAGCCTACGGCCAAGCTGCTTAACAGATTGTGACGGTTGTTCATGAGATGCTCCTTTGGGCTAGGAAAATGAATATAAGTTTGGTGCTTGTCGACGCAACCGATTACACACCAAGCCTGTAATCCAAATTTTGCTCCAGTGGAGCGAGGTGTTTCAAATTGTTAGCCACACGACATCTCAGCCGTAGATCACTACAGTCAATTGCTCCTTCCAGGTCAGGCTTCTCCACCACCGTTCGCCCCGGTCATGCAGCTCTCGGCCGGCCGCCGTCAGAACGTAATGGAGAGAAGCAATTCCATGTTCCGCCAGGGGTTCAACGTACTTGTTGCGGACCAGATAGTCGAAAAGGTGGATGACGTTCGGAACACCATCTAGCCAGGTCAGTAAGGCGGAGTCGCCTCCCCGCACCAGCGGATTGCCAAGACGCATCGATCGCAGAACCTTCAGGGCAAGCCGTCGGTTGGGAATGGGTTCTTTTCCGGGAGTATGGCATTGGAGTTGCACGGGGACGCTCCAAGGATGGCTACCCCGCTGTAGACAACAGCTGCCGGCCTTATTGTTCCGGGAAACCCGCTGGGGGTTTTCACTCCACCGAGCCTGACCACGAGGGTAGGGTTACAGAGCTTGGAGCTTCATAACCGCGGGATTTTCCCCACCCTGATATCCAGGAGGTGGAAGTTGTCTCGTCGCACGGCAAAACTTGCCGAAGTAAACGGCAGGAAGAGGCTGAGCCGAACCGCAGATGCCGGCCTGATGCCGGAATTCGCCCCTTGGGGCTTTGTGGATCGTGGGTTCTCAGGGCCCCGATCTACCTGGCATTGAATGTGCTCTTGAGGGTGAACGACGGTGGGGGAAGGACTCCACCATGCCTTCAAGAACCAACAACAATAGGTAGAAGTGCTCGATGCTGAACCGACTGCAATCCCTGTTCAACCGCCTGGCCGGTGTTTCCGACGCCACCGACCGGGGGCTTTCCGGCTTTCCATCTCAATCCCTTGCCGCTTTGGAAAAGCCCGCCTGTTGGCGTCGGCGGGCCCGGAAGTTTATGCCGGTAACAGGGCGGCAAGGCGAGATACGCTGCAGGTAATTCCCGCCTGCAGAACAAGGTCGCAGTCGGCCCGTACCAAGCGAAGCGGTGTCGGGCTGCCGAAAGTAAAAAGCGCGTGTTGATTTCTCAACACGCGCTTTTTGTGGTGGGGAAGTCAGC
>JBLNBI010000373.1:0-14471 GCA_050259815.1 Actinomycetota bacterium
AACGTCATCCCGGGGAGTGTGGAGGTGCTGTTCAACTTCCGCTTCTCCACGGCCAGCACGCCGGAAAGCCTGAAGGCCCACCTCACCGGCATTCTGGACCGCCACGGCCTGGACTACGACATCGCCTGGACCCTGGGCGCCAAGCCCTTCCTCACCGGCCGCGGCCCCCTGGCGGACGCCACCACCGCCGCCATCCGGGAGCAATGCGGCATCGAGACCGAACTCTCCACCACCGGCGGCACCTCGGATGGGCGCTTCATTTTCGACATCTGCCCCCAGCTCATTGAGGTGGGCCCGGTGAACGCCACCAGCCACAAGATCGACGAATGCGTCGACGTGGCCGCCCTGCCCAAGCGGTCCGGCATCTACACCCGCATCCTGGAAACACTACTCGGCCGATGAATATCGAATCCGCCCGCCGCGAACTCCTCACCGTTCGCGACCTGCTGCGCTTTGCCGTCAGCCGCTTCAACCAGGCCGGCCTCTTCTTCGGCCATGGCACCGACAACGCCTGGGATGAGGCCGTCTACCTGGTCCTCCATACCCTCAAGCTGCCCCTTGACCAACTGGAGCCTTTCCTCGACGCCCGCCTCCTGGAAGAGGAAAGGGAAGCCGTCCTGGCCCTCATCCGCCGCCGGGTCGAGGAGCGCCTGCCTTCCGCCTACCTGACCAACGAAGCCTGGCTGGGGGAACATCGTTTCTATGTGGATGAGCGGGTCATCGTTCCCCGCTCCTTCATCGCCGAACTCCTCGACGAGCAGTTGGCTCCCTGGGTGGAAGACCCCTGGTCGGTGGAGAGCGCCCTGGACCTGTGCACCGGCTCCGGCTGCCTGGCCATCCTGGCGGCCATCGCGTTCCCGGAGGCTGCGGTGGATGGCGTGGATTTGTCCCCCAACGCCCTCGCCGTGGCCCGCCGCAATGTGGACGACTACGGTCTCCAGGACCGCGTCCAGTTGGTGGAGTCGGATGCCTTCACCAGGCTCAAGGGCCGCAGCTACGACCTTATCATTTCCAACCCGCCCTACGTCAATGCGGAATCGGTGGCTGCTTTGCCCCCCGAGTACCTGCATGAACCGGAAATGGCCCTGGGATCGGGGGAGGATGGCCTGGACTTCACTCGCATCATCCTGCGGGAAGCCAAGCGCCACCTGAATCCGGGCGGCCTGCTGGTGGTGGAGATCGGCCACAACCGGGATGAGCTGGAAGCGGCCTATCCCGACCTGCCCTTCACCTGGCTCGAAACCGCCGCCGGCAACGAATACGTTTTCCTGCTGCGGGAAGAAGAACTGCCGGCCTGACCGGACCGGCAGCATCATTGGCGCCCCTGCGCCTGAGCAGGTGACTCAGTGGGTGACCCTGGTCAGGGCGTCCAGGGCATCCTGCTTGCGATCTTCCAGGAACTCGGCGAACTCCTGGTCCGACAGGCGTTCGCCGCCAAAACCGATATGCTCGGCTTCCGGTGATGCCCGGTAGAGGTGGGAAATCACCTGGAAGACGGCGCCGACGATCTGCTCCTCCGTCATGCCGGCCGTATCCAGTTCATCCATGGCGCCGGCCAGGACCGGCATCTGCCGGCGGAAAGCCCGGATGCCGGTATTGATGCGCAATACCTGCCCCGTCGCCTCCTGGGGATGGAAGCCCTTTTCCGATGAATGCCAACGCTCGACCGAAATACGGTTGCGGCGGCGATTGACGAATACGACGAGCTGCCAGTCGCCGAGGTGGAGTTGCGGTGTGTAGGCCTGGAGAACCATGGATTGATGGATCATGTTTTCCTCTGTCGTCTCTTTTTATCAGTGGGGTTACTACGCACATTCCGGCTGGCCAAGCAGCCCAGGTGGATATGCCGACAGGCTCAAATTTAAGGCTTTCGACCCAGAGAGCGAATCAGCAAAACCCCTGCCCGTTAGGTAGCACAACACTGTAGTTGTAGTTCAATCCCACGAAAATATCCAATCGGGATATTCGTGTCGAAGAAATTGACACCTTGCCTTCGCTGCGCCTATCCCCACCGGAGACAATCCGAAAAAACCACTTTATCGACCGGGACTTACACGAGGCTGACGAAAATCGGGCCCGGATCGTGCATTCCCCTCCGTCATGGCGAAGCACGCCGTTTTGCCGGCAACAGACGTCGCCGCCATGACAAGCAACTTCAAGTATGGGACCCATGGCGCCATCCGCCGTGGGCAGTCACCATGCCTGTCAAATCGACAGACACCTGCAACGGTGACGAACAGAACATGCAACAGGTCTTGGCTGCCATTTCGGCATATATCCAGCGCACCTACGGGGGCAAGAAGGGCTTCGCGCTGGCCGCCTGGCACACCTTCGGCGCCGGCCTGGGCGGGCTTGAATCCTACCGGCAGATCGAATGGGCTCGGGTCAGCCGGATCACCTTCGTCTGCAAGGGCAACATTTGCCGGAGCGCCTTCGCCGGACGGCGGTTCCGCTATCCCGGCATCGAAGTGGCATCCGCGGGCCTGGAAGCCGACGTCCACAAGCCGGCCGATCCCCTGGCCATCGCCGTGGCATCCCGGCTGGGCACCGATCTGTCGCCCCACCGCAGCATCCACTTCCAGCAGATCAATCTCGCGCCGGGCGATCTGCTGGTGGCCTTCGAGCCCGAGCACGCCGAACGGCTCCGCCATCTGGCCAGGGTTCAGCCCGGCGTCCAGGTGACCCTGCTGGGGCTCTGGGCCGACCCGCCTACCCCGGCCTATCTCCATGATCCCTTTGGCCTGCCCGAGGCCTACATGGAAGTCTGTTTCGAGCGCATCGACCGGGGCCTCGACGGACTGCGGCTTCGCCTTTCCAACGTCCGGTCAGCCCTGGAGACCGGCACATGAAGGATTGGCGCGCCGACTACCCCATCCTGGTCACCGATGCCCAAGCCATGGGCTCCCTGGCCACCATCCGCTCCCTGGGCCGAGCCGGCTACCCGGTCCTGGCCTCGGCCCAGCAGAAGGGAGCCCTGGGCTTCCACTCCCGCTATTGCGGCAAGGCCCTGGTGCAGCCTCCCTACCGGAACGGGGACGAATTCCTGGACTGGCTCCTCGAAACCCTGGCCCGGGAAGAGGTCCAGCTCATCATCCCCTCCGAGGGATTCCTGGTGGCCATCAGGCCCCGCTTCAACCAGTTCCGCCACCTCCTGCCGGTGCCGGAGGACGAGGCCCGGGTCTATAGCGCCCTCAGCAAGTGCGACCTGTTCGAGCGCTGCGTCGAGGGCGGCCTGGTGGACCACCTGCCCCCCTTCCTCCTGGTGGGCGACGGCCCGCCGCCCACGGTGGAGGACTTGCGCCCCCTGGGAACGCCCCTCTTCGTCAAGACCGACTTCATCTACGCCCGCGACGGCGGCAGCGGCGGCGTGCTCCGTTGCGAAACGGCCGCCGAGGCCGCCGCCAGGGTGGCGCAACTGCAGGGCAAGTACGAGCGCATCCTGATCCAGGGCTACGTTCCCGGCGTGGGCGTCGGCGCCTTCTTCGCCCGGTGGCGGGGACAGCATCTCGCCAAATTCATGCACCGGCGCCTCCACGAGGTGCCCCACTGGGGCGGCGCCTCCTCCTTCCGGGAAAGCTGGCGCCACGACGGCATCCTGGCCGACGCCGAAATGCGCCTGGAGCGCATGGCCTGGCACGGGGTCGGCATGTTCGAGTACCGCTGGGAACAGGAAACCGGCCGCTTCCACCTGATCGAATTCAACTCCCGGTTCTGGGGGTCGTTGCACCTGGCGCTCTTCGCCGGGGTGGATTTCCCCCGCCTCCTGGCCGATGCCATCCTGGGCCGGCCCAATCCGCCGGTGCTGGACTACGCCCCCATCAAGTGCCGGCTCACCTTTCCCCGGGAGGTGGAGTACGTCTATTCCTGCCTCAAGGACAAATCCCTGCCCTGGTCGAGGCGGCTTGGCACCGTCGCCGAATTCGCTTCCCTGGGCCTCGACCCCCGCATCTATTCCGACCTCAGTTTCCCCGGCGACCGGCTCCTGTACGGCCGGATGATGATCCGATCCATCAAGCATTTTCTCAGCTGACCCCCGATGACCAACCTGCTCCATCCCGCCAAGGATCTCCTCTATGCCTGCGCCAAGGCCGGCGGATTCTTCCCCTGGGCCCGGCGGCGGCTCCGGGACAGCCTGTGCATCCTCTGTTACCACGGCTTTTCCTTCGCCGACGAGCACCTCTTCCGTCCCAAGCTCTTCCTGACCCCGGAGCTATTCCGGCAACGCATCCAGTACCTGAAGCGGGCCGGCTACGCCGCCCTACCCCTGGACGAGGCCATCACCCGCCTCCGCCGGGGACGTCTGGGGGGCAAGGAGCTGGTCATCACCATCGACGACGGCTTCCACAGCGTCGCCGCCCTGGCGGCGCCGATCCTGAAGGAAGCGGGATTCACCGCCACCATCTACGTCACCACCTACTACGTCCGCTGCAACAACCCCATCTTCCGCCTGGCCATGCAGTACCTGTTCTGGAAGACATCCCGGGACGCCATGGACTGCACCGGCCTCCCTCCCGAGGACGACGCAATCCTATCGACCCGGGGCGACAGGGGCGAGGCCCTCCTCTGGCGCCTCATCGATTTCGGCGAAACGCGGCTGGACGAAACCGGCCGCATGGCCCTGGCCCGGGAGGTGGGCCGGCGGCTGGCGGTGGATTTCGACGAACTGGTGGCGTCCCGGCGGCTGAGCCTCCTGTCGGAAGAGGAAGTCACCGACCTTGCCCGGCAAGGTTTCGACATCCAGCTCCATACCCATCGCCATCGCCTGCCGGAGGATTCCTCCGAAGCCCGGCGGGAATTGCGGGAAAACCGGGCGGTCCTGGAACCCTTGTCCCGGACTCCCCTCACCCATCTCTGCTACCCCAGCGGCGTCTGGTCCCGGGATTTATGGCCGGTGCTGGCGGCGGAAGGGGTGGCGACGGCCACCACTTGCGACCCGGGGCGCAACTACGCCTCCACCCCGCCCTTGGGCCTCAAGCGCTTCCTGGACTTCCAGACCATCTCGCCCATCGTCTTCGAGGCGGAGGTGAGCGGTTTTTCGGAAGTGCTGCGCCGGCTGGCCCGCCGCACTTAGCCGCTGATCCGGATTTTCGGCAGCTCCGGCGACGGGGCGGTGACAGACTCATCGTAGGGATGCTCATCCCGGGCGTAGAGTTTGCGGATGCGCTTCACGTAGTCCCGGGTCTCGGCGAAGGGCGGGATGCCCCGGAAGCGGTTTACCGCCCCTTCCCCGGCGTTATAGGCCGCCGCCACCAGGGGCACGTTGCCCTTGAAATAGGCCAGCAGCCAGCGCAGGTAGGCCAGGCCGCCCCGGATGTTCTGTTCGGGATCGAAGGGCCGGGCGACATTGAAGCGGGCCGAGGTTTCCGGGATGAGCTGCATCAGCCCCTGGGCATTGCGCCGGGACACCGCCCGGGTGTCGAAATTGGATTCAGCCCGGATGACCGCCAGGGCCAGGCGGGGGCTGATGCCGTACTGGGGCGCCAGGCGCTGCACCAGGTCCACCACCTTTCGCTCCGAGGGCGTCCGTGCCAGGAGGACATCCCCCTCGGCGGCGCCGGCGGTGCTGTAACGCAGGGCCAGGCAGTCCGGCCCATGGGATGCCGGCAGGCCGACGTAGCGGAGCATGCGCTGCGCCTGGGGGTGGCCCTGGCGGGATGCCAGCCCGAAAAAATAGGCAGCGAGGCGGTCGTCCCGCTCCGTGCCCCGGCCGTTGGCATACATCCAGCCCAGGCTGTACTGGGCCTCGGCATCGCCCCGGCGAGCGCCTTCGCAATAGAGCTGCATGGCCCGCCCCGCGTCCTTCCTCACCCCTTCCCCATGCTCGTAGGAACGGGCCTCGGAGAGCAGATTGTGGAGGGACGCTTCCGCCCCGGCAGCGGGCAACCCCGCCAGCAGAAGCCCGGCGAGACAGCCCGCTTTGGCCTTGCCTACAATCGCCACACCGCCGTGCCTCGCGCTGCCAGTTCCGCCGAATCCAGGATGCTCTTCACGTCGGCAATGACGCCGCCGGGCTGCAAGCGGGAGACGTACTCGGACACCGGGCGGGCCTTGAACTGCCGGTGGGCTACCGCCACCACGATGGCGGCGGACCGAGGCAGCGCATCCCAATCCACCAGCTCGACCCCGTACTCGTGGCGGGCCTCGCCGGCATCGGCCACCGGATCGTGGACCACCACCTCCGCCCCGTAGGACTGCAATTCCCGGATGACGTCGATGACCCGGGAATTGCGCAGGTCCGGGCAATCCTCCTTGAAGGTGAGGCCCATGACGGCCACCGGCGTGCCCTTGAGATGCCAGCCGTTCTTCAGCAGGTGCTTCACTGTCTGCTCCGCCACGAACTTGCCCATGCCGTCGTTGATGCGCCGGCCGGCCAGGATGACTTCCGGGTGGTAGCCCAGCATCTCGGCCTTGTGGGTCAGGTAATAGGGATCGACCCCGATGCAGTGGCCGCCCACCAGGCCCGGCCGGAAGGGCAGGAAATTCCACTTGGTCCCCGCCGCCTGGAGAACCTCGGTGGTATCGATGCCCAGGCGCCGGAAAATGATGGCCAGCTCGTTCATGAAGGCGATGTTGAGGTCCCGCTGGGAGTTCTCGATGACCTTGGCGGCTTCCGCCACCTTGATGCTGGAGGCCCGGTAGATGCCGGCGGTGATGATGTCGCCGTAGATGCGGGCCACGTAATCGAGGGTGCGGGGCGTGTCGCCGGAGACGATCTTGACGATCCTGGTCAGGGTCCGGTCCTTATCCCCCGGGTTGATGCGCTCGGGGGAATAGCCGACGAAAAAGTCCTCCTTCCATTTGAGGCCCGAGTGCTTTTCGATGGTCGGGATGCAGACCTCTTCCGTGGCCCCGGGATAGACGGTGGATTCGAACACCACCGTGGCCCCGGGGCGCAGGTTGCGGCCGATGATCTCGGAAGCGCCCAGGAGGGGCCCGAAGTCCGGCTGGTGGGCCTCGTCCACCGGGGTGGGGACGGCGACCACCACGAAATCGGCCTCCCTTAGCGCGGCGGGATCGTTGCCCACCTCCAGGTGGGTCGCCGCCTCGAAATCCTCCCGGGACACCTCCCCGGTGGGGTCGATGCGATCCCGGTAGTTTTCCACCTTCCGGGTCGAGAGGTCGAAGCCGATCGTCCGGTACTTCCGTCCGAAGGCTACGGCCAGGGGCAAGCCCACATAGCCCAGGCCCACCACAGCGATAGTCGTCATTCCGTTCTCCTAAGGTTGCGCCCGCGGGGGGCGGATGAATCCGTCAAACCTGGCTTAGCAATTGGGCGATCTCCGCCTGGCCGTCGAACTTGCCCCCCTGCCGCTCGAGCTGCTCCAGCTCCTTCCGGGCCGCTGTCTTGTCCCCGGCGCGGATCAGGGCCTTGGCCAGGTTGAGGCGGATCTGGGGGGCGTTGGGGGCCAGCTCCACGGCCCGCCTCAGCAGCTCCAGTGCCCGCTTGCTCTCGCCCTTATCGATGAGCAGCATGGCCAGGGTGTCCATCATGGCCGGCTGGTTGGGGGCGAGGCGGTTGGCCCGCTCGGCGTACTGGACGGCCAGGGGGCTCTTCTGCCGCCCGGCGACCCAGGCCAGGTTGTTGAGCACTGCCGCATTGTCCGGCTGGATTTCCAGCGCCGCCTTGTAGTGCCGGCTGGCGGTGTCGTAGTCCTTCTTCACCAGGGCCTGGTCCCCCAGGTAATAGAGGAAACTGGCATCCTTGGGGTGGTCCTTGAGCCAGGCGGCGGCGAAGCGCTCCGCCTCGGCTTCGCCCTGCCCTTGCAAAACCCCGTGAAGCCGGATGGCGACGGGGGCGATGGGAGCAAGTTCCAGGCTCTTCTTCAGGCTGCCCACCGCCGCCTCCCGGTTGCCGTTGGCCAGGTGAATGTCGGCCATGCGTAGGTAGGGCTCCGGCGAAGAGCGGTCCAGGGCGGCCCACTTGCCATAGGTCGCCAGGGCCTGCTGGTAGTCCTTGCCCGCCTGCTGGGCCCGCCCCAGGGCGTTCAGGAGATCGGGCCGATCCGGCATCGCGCTGACCGCCTCCTGGGCTGCCGCCACGGCATGGGGCACGTCGTTGTTGCGCAGGTAATGGTCGATGAGGAACAGCCTCGGGGCAGGCTCATTGGGAACCGCCACCACCGCCCGGTTCAAGAGGGCCGCCACCTCCTGGGGCTTGGCCCCCGCCTGGCGCTTCAGGTCTGCCAGGGCCAGGAGGGCCTGGGAATTGCGGGGATCGGAAGAGAGGATGCGCTCGAAGCGCTTCTTCGCCTCCTCCGGCTGGCCGGCGGCCATGTCCAGCCGGGCGAGGCCGGCGATGGCGGGAAAATAGGAAGGATTGGCGGCCAGGGCCTGCTCGAAACTCTTCCGGGCACCGGCAGCATCCCCCATGGCGGCCAGGGTGCGGCCCCTCAGGTCATGGGCCAGGGGCTGTCCCGGCTGCTTCTTTTCCAGGACGGAGATGGCCTGGAGGGCTTTCGGCAGCTCGTTCCGCTGGAGCAGCGATGAGATGAGGGCGAGATCGGCGACTGTCCCCACATCGGTGGCCGCGATGTGCTCCAGCTCGCCCAGGGCCTGGTCGTCCTGCCCCTTGGCGAGATGGGCCAGGGCCAGGGAGGTGCGCTTGCCGGCGTCCTTGGGATCGAGGGCGGCGGCCTTGGCGAAGTATTGCTCCGCCTTGCGGATGTCGCCGTTCTGGAGATACACCTGCCCGGCCAGCGCCAGGAGCTGGGCATCCCCGTCGACCTGGCCCATGGCCGGCTGGAGGGCGGCCATCGCCTTCCCCGCTTGGCCGCCCTGGAGGTAGGCCGCCACCAGGAGCCGCCGGGCCAGCGGCAGATCCGGGGCGAAGTCGAGGGCGCGGGAAAGGTGGGTCTGGGCCAGTTGCCACGCTCGGCGCTGGTACTCCACCGTCCCCGCCAATTGCAGGACTTTGGGATTGTCCGGGGCCATCTGCAGCAGGTTCTGAACCAGATCGTGGGCAGCGTCGTAGCGGCCCTTGCGCAGCGCCAGGAGCACTTCCAGGTAGCGGGTCTCCGGCGCCTTGGGGGCCAGCCTCCCCAGTGCCTCCAGCTGGGCGGCGGCTTCATCGACCCGGGCCAGGTCCAGGAGCGCCGAAGTCAGGGCCACATGGTTGGCGACCACATCCGGTCTCGTTTCCAGGGCCTTGCGGTAGGCCGCCAGGGCGGCGTCCCCCTGCCCCTGGACGGCCAGGATGTCGCCCTTCAGCTTCCAGGCTTCGTCGTTGTCCGGCTCCTTGGCCAGCAGCGATTCCAGCCGGGCCAGGGCAGCCGCATGGTCCCGGGTGGCCGCCTTGAGGCGGGCCTGGACCAGCATGGCCGGCCCGTAGTCCGGATGGGCCTCGAAGGCGCGGGCCAGGGCCTTCTCCGCGGCCTGCATGTCCCCCTGGCTGCCGTAGGCGGTGGCGAGCACCGTCTGCACTTCGGCCCGGCCGTCCGCGCCGGCGGGCTTGGCGGCGGCCAGGGTGTCGATGGCCTTGTCGATCTTGCCTTCGGCCACCAGGGCCTTGGCCATCAAGGGCAACGCCTTCTCCGGGGCGTAGTGCAGGTCCATCGCCTTGCGGGCCTCCAGCTCGGCCCCGGCGGCATCGCCGGTTTCCAGCAGCGCCCGGGCCAGGAGGTAGCGGGCCTCCGCCAGATCAGGCTTCTGCTGCAGGGCGTTCTTGGCCTGGATGATGGCCGTCCGGTTGTCGTGCCGGGCCAGGTGTTCCCGGGCCGAGGCGACCAGGAGCTCCGGCGGGTCATCCTTGCAGCCGGAAAGGACCAGGGCGGTCAGCAATGCCGACAGGGCGGCGGGGCGCATCCAGGGGCCAGGGATCATCGTTGAACTCTCACAAGGGGAAAGCAGACGGGCCTACTTGAGGCCGAAGCGGTGCATGAGGTCGTAGAGGGTCGGGCGGCTCACGGCCAGCATCTCCGCCGCCCTGACCACGTTGCCGTTGGTCCGCGCCAGGACGGCGATGACGGCGCGCTTCTCGGCCTCCTCCCGCACCGAGCGCAGGTCGAAGGACTCGGCCTGCTCGGTGGGCACGGCGTCGAGCCCGATGTCGTGGCGGGTGAGCTGCCTGCCTTCGGCCATGATGACGGCCCGCTTGATGCAGTTCTCCAGCTCCCGGACGTTGCCCGGCCAGCCGTAGGATTCGATGGCCCGCACCGCATCCTCGCCCAGGGACAGGGCGCCGCTCTTGTGCTCGTGGGCGAAGCGCCGCACCAGGGCGTGGGCCAGCAGGACCGCATCCCCGGTCCGGGCACGCAGTGGCGGGATATTCACGACGATCTCCGCCAGGCGGTAATAGAGGTCCTCCCGGAACAGGCCCTCCTTCACCAGGGTCTTGAGATCCTTGTGGGTGGCGCAGACGATGCGCACATCCACGGGAATCTCCTGCCGGCCGCCGACCCGCTCGATGACCCTCTCCTGGAGGAAACGCAGCAGCTTGGCCTGGAGGGGCAGCGGCAGGTCGCCGATCTCATCCAGCATGAGGGTGCCCCGGTGGGCGGTCTCGATCTTGCCCGGGGTGGTCTTGGCGGCTCCGGTGAACGCGCCCCGCTCGTAGCCGAACAGCTCGCTTTCCAGGAGGTTGTCGGGAATGGCGGCGCAGTTGATGGCGACGAAGCGCTCCTTGGCCCGGGGCGAGGACTGGTGCAGTCCCCGGGCCAGCACCTCCTTGCCGGTGCCGCTCTCCCCCAACAGCAGCACGGTGGCGCTGCTGCTCGCCACTTTTTCGATGGTGCGGCACAGGCGCAGCATCTCCGGGTCCCGGGTGATGAGGTCGGAAAGGGCCGCCGGCTGGGCCATGGCCTGGAGCCGCCGGTTTTCCTGCTGGAGGTCGTAGAGGCGGAAGGCCCGCTCCACGATCAGGTTCAAGAGTTCGGGCTCGAAGGGCTTGGTGAAGAAGTCGTAGGCCCCCATGGCCACCGCCCGCAGGGCATTGGTCCGGTCGTTCTGGCCGGTGAGGACGATGACCTTGGTATCGGGGGCGGCGGCCAAGGTCTGCTCCAGGAGCCGGAAGCCCTCCGACACCGAATCCGGGTCCGGCGGCAGGCCCAGGTCCATGGTCACCACCGCCGGCAGGCAGCGGCGCACCAGGGCCAGGGCGCTCTCCCGTTCGTCGGCGGTGATCACCTCAAACTTGTCGAAGGCCCATTTCATCTGCTTCTGGAGGGCCAGGTCGTCCTCGACGATGAGCAGGGGGCGGGACGTGCTCATGCCGCCTCCTGCCGGGGGAAATCGGCCCGCTCGCCCACATCCAGGATGGGCAGGAGGATGGTCACCCGGGTGCCCTTCCCTACTTCGCTATCCACCAGCATTTTTCCTCCCAATTCATGGACATACTGGAAACTTTCGTAGGCGCCGATGCCCATGCCGGACTGCTTGGTGGTCTGGAAGGGCTTGAAGAGGCGTTCGCGGACGAATTCCGGGGACATGCCCCGGCCGGTGTCGCCGATCTCGATGCGGGCCAACCCGCCCTGGCGCTCCAGCCTCACCCACACCCGGCCCTGGCGGTCGGTGGCGTCGATGGCGTTCTGGACCAGGTGGCCGATAACCCGCTCGATGCGCTCCTCGTGGCCGCGGGTGACCAGGGGCTCGCCGATATGCACCTCGAAAATCCGCTCCTGGCGGGCCTTGGCGGCCTGGATGCGGCCGATGACCTTGGCGAGATCCACCCCGCAGGCGGCCCCGTCCGGGGTCGCCCCCTCCCGGAGCTGGAGCATGAGCTGGCGCATCCGCTCCACCGAGTGCTGGACGGTCATCAGCATGTCCTGCTGGAATTCCGGATTAGCCCGGTGGCGCTCGGCATTCCGCAGCATCAACGACAGCTGGGAGACGATGTTCTTCAGGTCATGGACCACGAAGGCCGACATGCGGTTGAAGGCATCGAACTTGCGGGCTTCCAAGAGGGCCTCGGTGGCCTGCATCTGGGCCATGAAGCCGGCGGCCTGGCGCCCGGCGGTCTTCAGGAGGTCGTTCACCTCCCAATTCACCTCGATCCGGGTGCGGGGACTGGTGAGGACCACGAAGCCCACCAGGTCGCCCCCTGCCAGCAGCGGCACCACCAGCCAGGCATTGGGCAACTCCAGAAGCCAGCCCGGCAGCTCCAGCCCGTCGTAACGCCGGCGGAAGCAGCGCACCTCTTCCAGGTTGATGACCCAGCCGCTGCCGACGAGGAAAGAACACAGGGAGGAGTTTTCCTCCTCCCGGGCCGCCACCGGCGACATGTTCCAGCGGGCGGCCTGGAAGAAGGCATGCTGCCCGGCGTCCCGCAGCCACAGGCCGCCCCCCGGGCTTTCCAGGAGATCGGCGAGCCCCCGGATCACTTGGCGCCCCGTCTCACCCGGCGAGTCCTGGGGGGACAGGACCCGGGTGAAGCGCAGCCATTCCTCCCGATAGTCGTAGCGGTAGCTGAAAAAGCTCTTCCGCACCCACACCCGCAGCTTGGCCCGCAGGGAATCCGCCCCGGCCACCGCCCCCAGGGCCATGAGGGCCACGAACACCAGTCCGATTTGGAGAGACTTTCCCCACTCCCCGCCGAAATAGCGCACGTAGTAGGCCACCGCGGAGATAAACAGCAGATAGCCCCCGGTCAGGGACAGGGTGGCGGTATGGATGGCCATTTTCTGGGACAGCCGCAGGCCGGTGCCCCAGTTGCGGCAGCGCCCGGCGGAGAGCAGCAGGAGGGGCATGACCAGCCCCCGGACAGCGCCCCGGACATTCCAGGTTTCCCCGTCGATGCGGGCGAAAAGGACGGCGTCGGCAAAGAAATAGAGGTCGAAGACGAAAATTCCCGCCAGCCCCAGGCACAGGGGCTTCACGTTCCACAGCCAGTCCGCCGAGATGTTCCGGTACAACTGCTCCAGGAACAGCAGGGACAGCACCGGCAGGGTGAGGAGCATGAAGAGCCCCGGCCGGTCGAGCTGCCCCCAGGTGCCGATCTCCAGGGTGACGAAGCCCAGGGCCGCCAGCACCAGGGCCATGAGGCAGACCGCCACCGGTCCCAGCCAGGCGGTGCGCGCCAGGACGGTTCTGGCCCGCTCCCCCGCCGGGACCAGGAGCAGGAGCAGGAAGCCGAGCCAGCCGCCGTAGGACAGGACGTCGATGACGAAGCCCGCCAACTGGTAGTCCAGGTCCCCGGTCATGGCATAGGCGAAGCCCAGCCAGCCCCAGGCGCTGTTGAGGGCCGCCACCGTGGCCATGGTGCCGATGCGGGCGCCGGTTCCCCGGCGCCGCCGCAGGCTGTACAGGTGCAGGGCGAAGGCGCTGTAGGTGATGCCCGACAGCCCGTAGCTCCAGGCGGCTAGGGTCAGGCTCAATTCGCCCCCTTGCCGGTGAGGACCACGCCCACCGTCTTGAAGAGGATGAGGAGGTCCAGGAACAGACTGTGGTTCTTCACGTAGTAGAGGTCGTACTGGAGCTTCTCAGCCGCATCCTCCACCGAGGCGCCGTAGTGGTAGCGCACCTGGGCCCAGCCGGTGAGGCCCGGCTTGATGCTGTGGCGCACCGCATAGAAGGGGATTTCCCGCATCAGCTTGTCCACGAAGAAGGGGCGCTCGGGCCGGGGGCCCACCAGGCTCATGTCGCCCCCCAGGACGCTGAAGAGCTGGGGAAGCTCGTCGATCCGCAGCTTCCGGATCACCCGCCCGACCCGGGTCACCCGGTCATCCTTGGCGGCGGCCCAGCGGGGCTTGCCGTCCTTCTCTGCATCGGTGCGCATGCTGCGGAACTTGATGACGTTGAACAGCCGGCCGTTGCGCCCGACCCGCTCCTGCCGGTAGAGAATGGGAAAGCCGCTCTCCACCACGATCAGGACGGCGGCGATGGCCATGACCGGCAGGGCCAGGGTAAGCAGGATGGAGGCGAAGAACACGTCGAACAGCCGCTTCACCGCCGAGCGCAGCGCCCCCTGCCGGAAGCCCTGGCCGAAGACCAGCCAGCCGGCGTAGAGGGCATCCAGGCGGATCTGCCCCAGGGTCTGCTCATAGTAGCTTTCCAGGTCCATGACCCGGACGCCGCACAGCTTGCAGTCCAGCAGTTCCCGCAGGGGCATGGCCCCGCCCCGGCGCTCCTCCACCGCCACCACGATGCTGTCGGCCTGCAGTTCCACCGCCGTGTCGGTCAGGGAGCGGGAGCGGGCCAGGATGCTGTTGGCCGGGACCTGGCTCGCGGTTTCCGTCGGGCCGGGATAGAAGCCCACGATCTCGATATCCGGGATGGAGTGGCGCAAGGCCCTTTCGACTGCCTGGGCCTTCTGGCCCGACCCCAGCACCAGCACCCGGTGGCGGCTGGTGGCTTCCGTCCCCGGCAGGGTGATGACCCGGGCGGCCAGGATGGTGAAGGCCACCGTCAGGGCGGACAGCTCCAGGAGTTGCCGGTTGGTCTCCGCCAGGGCGATCGTGGCGGTCGGTCTCGGCCATCGTCAGCCCCCCGC
The DNA here is from genome assembly GCA_050259815.1 of Actinomycetota bacterium. GTDB lineage: Bacteria > Pseudomonadota > Gammaproteobacteria > Burkholderiales > Rhodocyclaceae > JAGTRP01. The sequence continues at coordinate 14,423 of JBLNBI010000373.1, forward strand.
CCGCTGCAGCACGCCGAGCAGCGCGAACGCCTCGCGCATCATCCCGACG
>JBLNBI010000374.1:0-3040 GCA_050259815.1 Actinomycetota bacterium
CAACAGGGCCCGGACCAGGGTCGTCTTGCCGGCGCCCAGGTCTCCTTCCAGATAGATCACCATGCCCGGCTTCAAAAGCGGTGCCAGCAATTCCCCCAGACGCTGGGTGGCGGCCTCGTCCGGCAGGTCGAAAACGGCGGTAACATCGGATTGATGCAAGATCGGGACTCCACTATCGATTACGCGGCCCTGGCGGCACGGATCAAGAACCTCGGCCGGGAACTCGGGTTCGCGGCGGTCGGCATCGCCAAGGCGGACGTCGGCGCCGCCGCGCCCCGGCTCCAGCAATGGCTGGCCCAGGGCCGGCACGGGGACATGGATTATATGGCCCGCCACGCCCCTTTGCGCAGCGATCCCCAGGCTTTGGTGCCAGGAACCCTGACCGTGGTTTCGGCAGCGATCGATTACCTGCCCTCTGCGGCCGATGCCGCTACAACCCTCGCGGATAACGAAAAAGCTTACGTCTCTCGCTATGCTCTGGGCCGGGACTACCACAAGGTGGTCCGCAACCGGCTCCAGAAGCTCGCCCAGGCGATCGCCGACACCATCGGCCCCTTCGGCTACCGGGTCTTCTCCGACTCGGCGCCGGTCATGGAAGTGGAATTCGCCAGCCAATCCGGTCTCGGCTGGCGGGGCAAGCACACCCTGCTCCTTTCCCGGCAAGGGTCGTGGCGCTTCCTCGGGGATATCTACACGGATCTCCCTTTGCCGCCGGACCCGCCCATGGAGGAACACTGCGGCAGTTGTTCCGCCTGCATCGACGCCTGCCCCACCGGCGCAATCGTCGCGCCCTACGAGGTGGATGCCCGGCGGTGCATTTCCTATCTCACCATCGAACTGGCCGGTCCCATTCCGGAGGAATTGCGGCCCCTCATCGGGAACCGCATCTACGGTTGCGACGACTGCCAGCTATGCTGCCCCTGGAACCGCTTCGCCCGCCTTGGCGATCCGGATTTCGCCGTGCGCAACGGACTGGACGCCACCAGCCTGATCGACCTGTTCGCCTGGACCGAGGAAGAATTCAACGAACGCCTGGCCGGCAGCCCGATCCGGCGTATCGGCCATGAGCGCTGGCTGCGCAACATTGCCGTGGCCTTGGGTAACGCCCCCACGACGGATTCGGTAGTCGAAGCCCTGCACGAACGGGCCGACCACTCGTCACCCCTGGTTCGGGAACACGTGGCCTGGGCACTCGCCCGACATCAAGACTAGACCAATCTTCGCCAAACGGCGGGCACAAAAAAAGCGGAGTCGAAACTCCGCTTTTGTCTGAGGAAGCGATGCTTCCCGAATGCTATTACTTGGCTTCGGCAGGAGCAGCCGCAGCAGCCTTCTTGGCATGCTTCTTCTTGGCGTGCTTCTTGGCGGGCTTCTTGTCGCCGGCAGCAGCGGTGTCGGCAGCGGGAGCGGTGGCAGCCGGAGCAGCAGCGTCGGCCTTGGGAGCGTCGGCAGCCTGGGCGGCGAAGGCGAAGGCAGCGGCCATGATCATAGCAATCAGTTTCATTTCTTATTCCTCATGTCGATATTGGAATCGTGGGGTGACCACTTGGTGTGATCAATGGGCTTAACGTCCCAGCCAAGAACCGGTTGACCTCAAACGGAATATTTTCTCAACATGCTACCGGCCGCTTGGGATCAGCGCACCACTCGCTCCAGGACCCAGCGTACAAGCGGGAACCGGCAAGCCCGGCAACCTCCATGGCGAGGATGTTGTGGCAAGCCGACACACCTGAACCGCACTGGTGCACCACTTGGTCCGGCGCCGATTCCCCAAGCAAAGGAAGCCATTCGGCGCGTAGCGCTTCGGCCGGCTTGAACCGCCCATCCGGGCCGAGGTTGTCTCGGAAGAATCGGTTACTGGCCCCAGGGATATGGCCACCCACCGGGTCGATGGTTTCGTTCTCGCCCCGATAGCGGTCCGGGCTGCGGGCATCCACCAAGCGCATGCCGGCCGACTCGATATGGGTCAAGACATAGTGGGCATCCACGACCGAATCGCGCACCCGGGGCGTGAATCTGGCCGGCTGGACAACCGGCGTTTCGGTGTTCAGCACCCCGCCCGAAGCCAGCCAAGCCTGCAAGCCACCATCAAGGACTGCCACCTTGTCATGGCCGAGCCAGCGCAACAGCCACCACAGGCGGCCGGCGATCATTCCCTGGGAGTCGTCGTACACAACTACCTGGGTTGCAGCATCCACTCCACAGACCCCAAGCCTGGCGGCCAAAACCTGCGGATCAGGCAGCGGATGGCGCCCGTTGGTGCCGGAGGTCAGCCCCGACAGATCCCGGTCGCAATGGAGGAACAGGGCGCCCGGGATATGGCCCTGTTGGTACGCCCGCTCGCCATAACCGGTATCGGCAAGCTGATGGCGAACGTCGAAAACCCGCCAGCCCGGATCGTTCAGATGCCGGGCCAGGGTCCCGGCATCCACCAGGGTCGAATGGCTCACGCCTCGGACTCCAGCCAGGCCTTGGCCTCGTCGGCATCCTGGAAGACTTCCACGTCGGCATTGACGAACACCTGGGACAGCCAGGCGCTCCACGTCACCCACTGGCTGTCGGTCACCACAGCGACGCGATTGAAGTCGTTGGCATGCTGGCGGGAGAACTTAATCTCCTCCCAGGCCACGTCGACGGTGAAATCGGCCATCTGGCGCAGATCGAACAGCAAATCCACCGGCCCTTCGAACTTCACCTTGTAATTGACGACTTCTTCGAATTCCTTGTAGTCGGCGAGGGTGAATTCGCCGAACACTGACACGCTGACGCGGCCGGGTTGATGGTCGGTAACGATCATGGTCTGACTCCCGTGTTGTTTGTGTTCAGTTTAATCCTGTTCCACCGGGGCGGCGCGGGAAAAGTGGGTGGCCGCTACGCCGGAGAGGATGATGAGGCCGATGGCGCCCCAGGCCGACGGCGGCAGCACCTCGTCCCAGAACAGGATGCCGAACAGGCTGGAAAAGGCTACCGTGCTGTAAGCCAGGGCCGCCGCCATCATGGTCCGCCCCCGGGCGTAGGCTCGGGTCATGGCCAACTGGGC
>JBLNBI010000375.1:0-6722 GCA_050259815.1 Actinomycetota bacterium
TACATGGGCGCCCGATGGACGTAGATGGCGTCGCCCCCGGCCACCTCCATGTCGATGCCGGTCTTTTTGGCCAGAAACAGGGAGGGAAGGTCGATCTCCTGGCGGAAGGCCTTGCCGTCCCGGGTGCCGGTGAGGACGACGGTGTCAGCCCCGGTGGGGGCGATGCCGCCGGCCACGGCCAGCATGTCGGAAAGGCGGGTGTTGAAGGTCTCGATGGGGTAGCGCCCGGGCCGGTTCACCAGGCCCAGGACGGAAACCTGGTTGCCCCGGATCTGGGTGACCAGGATGCTGACCTGGGGCTGGCGCACGAAGCCGCCTTTCCTGAGCTTGCCGGCGACGATGTTCTCGGCCTCGGGGATGGTGTGGCCGCCCAGTTGCATGGCGCCCACCAGGGGATAGGTGACGGTGCCGTTCTCCGACACCCGGGTCTCCAGGGTGAGGTCGGGGTTCTGGAAAACGGTGACCCGGATCGAGTCGCCGGGCCCCAGGAGATATTCGCTCCTCCTGCCGTTCTGGGCCTGGGCGTCGCCGGCCGGGACCAGCAGCCAGCCCAGGACGAGGGCCAGGAGGGCCACCAGTGCCTGGAGTCGCACGAAAGGGGCGGATCGCTTCATCGCTAGTCCTCCGGGTGGGTCACTTCAGGCTGGAGACGCCCTTGCTGATGGAGCTGTCGGACGGGGGCGGCAGCTTGACCGGAGAGGGAGCCTTGCTGCGTTCCGCCTCGATGGCCTCCCGGGATTTGCGCGCCTCCTCGGCCCGCTTGGCCGCCTCGGCGGCCTGGGCCAGGCGGGCCTCTTCCCGGGCGGACCGGGCTGCCTGGAGCTTGCGGGCCTCCTCCGCCTCCCGGGCCTGGCGGGTGGCTTCGGCCTCCTTGCCGAACTCGCCGACGTACTCGATCCGGGCCTTGCTGCGCAGGTCGTGCATGGTTTCCTTGACCAGCTCATCGGTGTGCTGGCGGACCAGGAACTGCTGGATGACGGGCCGGGCCGTTTCCTCGTCCATGGGGGCGGTGGTGGCGCCGATGAGGGTGACCAGGGAGGCCTTGCCGCCGTTTTCGAAAATGGCCGACTGGCCTTCCTTCATCCTGGAGAGCTGGGGCAGGATGTCCAGGGAGATGTTCTCGGCGGGCTTGACCATGACGGTGCCCGCCACCTGGATGCCCTTGTCCCGGAGACCGGCCAGGAGCGCCTCGCCGTTCCGGGCCTGGGCCACCTGCTCCCGCACCGTGGCCACGGTCCTGGGATCGGCGGGGAAGCCGATTTCCTGGAGGCGGTAGATCTTGCGCTCGGTGAACAGCTCCGGGTGGTCCCGGTAGTAGGCCCGCACCTGTTCGGGCGTCGGCTGGTTCTTGCCGGCCACGGCGTGTTCCAGGAAGGTCCGGGCCAGGACTTCCCGGCGGGCGGCCTCCAGGGTCTGCATCACCGTCGGGTCCCGGTCCAGCTTGGACTCCACCGCCTGCTGCACGGCCAGTTCCTGGTCCACCAGGCCGTCCAGAATCTGGCGCTTGGCTTCCGGCGCCTTCTCCGGGGTCAGTCCCGGGGTGCGCTGGAGGAGGAAGTTGATCTGGTGGACGGAGATTTCGCCGGAATTGACCTTGGCCGCCACCTGGCTGGCCGGCTTGCCGTCCTTGCCCTGGTCGCCGCAGGCGGCCAGGGTCAATGCCACGGGTATTAATGCTGAAAGGGTAAGGAATTTTCCCGCTGGCCCAGTCCAATGACTGTATCGATACATTTTTTGATATCCGGCAACGCCGGACATAGGTCCGGCATGGATCCAAACGATGTATCGCGACCCCGGCTCGACAGGACCACGATACGGTGTCAGGTCATCCTAGTTGCCGGATTCGACTCGTAAAATGCAGGATACCGATCGATTGCCGGTAGGGAAGCCCCGCCGTCGCCGGGCGGAGAAAAGTGCAGAAAACACGTTGAAATTGCCTATTTATGCCAATTGCGGCATAAAAAAACAAAAATCAGCGATGGGGAAGGGCCGGCGGCCCGGGCCGTCAGAAGCGGGCGGTGGCGGAGAGGAGAGCCTGGCGGTCCGTGTAGTCCAGGACGGTGCCGGTGGAGTCGCGCTTCTCCATGGCCAAGCCGGCCTTCAGCTCGAGCCAGCGCTCGGGCTTGTAGGAGACATCGACGCCCGCCCGGCGGATATCGTCCTCCCGGCGGGGGCCGGCGAGGGGGACGATCTCGCCCAGGTAGCGGCGATGGGTCAGGCCCAGGCGGCCGCCGACGGTGATCTTCTCGGTGGCGTCCCAGCGGATGCCGAAGATGAGGTCGTCGGAGGCGTAGTAACTGCTGTTGATATTGACCACGTCCTGGAAGGCGTTGAGGCCCCGCTGGTAGGTGGCGTTGAGTTGGGTCTTGGCGCTGGCCTGGTACTGGTAGCCCAGGAGGCCGGTCCAGCCGGAGAAGTCGCGGCTGGCGAAGTGATCGTGGTGGCGTTGGAAGTATTCGAGGCGGCCGGTGAAGGTGCTGTGGCCGGTGGGCTGCCAGCCCACGGCGAATTCCTGGCCCCGGTCGGTGAAGCCGTTGTCGAACTGGTTGATGGCGCTGAATTGCCGCTTGGTGTAGCGGCCGTCGGATTGCCGGGTCTGGAAGCTGAACCAGTTGCCCGAGGAGGGGCTGTGCTTGATGCCCAGGGACGCGCCGGTGGCCTCGAAATCGGTCTCGGCCAGGAGCGGCTTGTCGTTCCGCATGGCGACGTGGTTTACGCCGCCGATCACCGCCCAGCTGGGATGGAAGAGGTACTCCGCGCCGAAGCGCTGGTTTTCCGTGGTCCGCAGGTTGCGTTCCCGCAGGCCCTGGAAGTCTGCGAAGGAATTCTGGGCCGAGGCGCGGTCGGCGGACAGCTCGCCCTTCAAGTGGGCGCCCACGGCCCACAACCAGCGGCCGTTGTACTGCAGGGAGCCGGCGTTCAGGTAATCGTTGGTGGCGTAGCGGGTATCGACCCAGCTCACCTGGCCGATGAATTCCTGGAGGCTGAACCGCTTGTGCACATCCACCCCGGCGATGGTGGTGGTGATGGTTTCCGAGCGGGGCTTCTGGCCGCCGGAGAGGCGGAAGAGGTTGTCGTCCCGGAGGGCGGCTACGGAGGCCCGCAGGTTGAATACGTCGGCCTCGTCTGCCTGGACGGAAGGGGCCGCTACCAGGGGCAGCAGGCAGGCGAGCAGGAGGCGGGGCGGCAAGCGGGACATAAACATGATCTTACCATGGGAAATTACGCCGTCCGCTAGCGTAAGACCCCCACAAGAGACGGGGCGGAGGCCCCGCTCTTGGCGTCCGGAACGGAACCCGTCAGCGGACCGACTGGCGGCGGCGGGCGATGGCGGCGATCAGGCCGAGCCCTGCCAGCAGCATGCCGTAGGTGCTGGATTCCGGAATGGGAGGGGGCGTGTTGCCCGCATCCAGGAAGGAGGCGCTGCCGCTGTCATTGAACTGGTCGATGCCGATGACCCGCAGGCCGACCCGCAGGATGTTGCCCCAGGTGGGCGGCCCGGCGCTAAGAGAGTTCACGACGTCGGTGAAGGTCACCCCGGAATTGAGGAATCCGACCATGGAGAGGCGCTCCCCGGGGTCGTCGGCGCTGTTGTTCACGCCGTTCTCGAAGCGGGGACGCACTGCCGCGGCCGAGTCGGTGGCCCAGAAGCGGTACGGATCGAGGTCCCCCCGGGTGAGGCTGATGGGGCTGGCGTTCATGGCGAAGTTGACTCCCGGCGTCTGGCTGCCGACGGCGAAGCTGGCAAACAGGTTGGAGGGAGCGTCGTCGAAATAGACCCGGGAAATGCTCGACTCCAGGGGGCCATTGTTGGTGAAGGTGAAAATCACGTTGTCGGCCCCGCCGTTGGTCACCTCCATGGTCAGCTGGTTGCCCAACTGCTGCAGGATGGTGTTGCCGGGGGTCGTGATGGGAATGAAGTGGAAGGTGGCGGCCGAAGCCGTCAGGGACATTGCCGAGAGAAGGGCGAGTCCCGCAAGTTTCGCTTTCATATGGACATTCCTGAATGAAGGGCTGAAGGGAAATTCCCGAACGGGCTGCATGGCTCCCTGGGACTCACGGCTTTTCTGCTCTCTCTGTTCGGCCGCCCGGCAGGTGCAGGGACCGACGAGTCGAGTTCCTTCACTGGAGGAAGGGTGATGCCGACGGTGCAGGACAAGACAAGGCTTCCTGCCCGGGGGAAACGGGCAGCCGGATGCTGCGACCAGCTGGAAAAAATCCGGAAATCCACGCTCTGTCCTGCTTTCAGGTTTCTAGCCTGCACATATCGACTGTTTCAAAATAGAAACTATCGAGGCGCTGTCTCTACGGACTTGTCCGTAGTCGGCCCCGGGCCTGGGAGGAAATGCCGGTGGGTGCAAGGCGGTAGGCCAGGCTGCGATTCTTCCTTTCAGCAACTTGACAGTAGCCGCGAACTACATACAATCCCTACTGCTATTACTTAAGTAATAGACAAAGGGAGGCAGCGGTCGCCTGGCGGCCGGTGTTTTTCGGCTCTCCTCTCCAAGAAAGAAAACCGGGTTTCGCCCGTTGCAGCAGCAACAGGGAGCCACGTGCCGGAAGGCGCGTGGGTTGGCGAAACCACCTTGAAGTCGAAATTGACGCAGCTCTCTCCCGGAGCTGACGAGTGTTTTTTCTTGGAGAGATCCTGTGTCTCATCGCTTTGCCGCGGCTGCGGCGCGGCTGGCCCTCGCCTGCGCCGCCAGCCTGTTCGGGGCCCTGCCCGCCATTGCCGTCGCCCCGGCCGCAAACGGCCAGGCGGTCGTCCTCGATGGCGTCCTCCAGGTGGAGGTGGCCGATTTTCCCGACCGCACCGCCATCCATTACCACTTCCTGAAGACCGACTCGGGCCAGCGCCACGAGCTGCGCTTCAAGGACGGCCACGGTCCCCGCCTCGTATCGGGCACCCGGGTCCGCGTCCGGGGCAACCTGAAGGACCACATCCTGACGGCGGAGGCCAGCCTCACCCCCATCGGCCCGGCTCCCACCGAGGGCGCCGCCGCCCTGCCCTATGCAGCGGGCACCCAGAACACGGCGGTCATCCTGGTCAATTTCCAGGACAAGGTGACCTCCCCCCAGACGCCCGCCACGGTCCAGAGCCTGGTGTTCGGCCAGGTGAGCAACTTCCTCCTGGAAAACTCCTTCCAGACCACCTCCCTGGCCGGCAAGGTGTTCGGCTGGTACACCATCCCCGTGGCCAGCACCAACTGCGACATCGGTGCCATCAAGACCTACGCCCAGAAGGCCGCCGCCGCGGGGGGCGCCAACCTGTCCGCCTATTCCCGCTTCATCTACATCTTCCCCAACACGGCGGCCTGCGGCTGGGCCGGCTACGGCATGATCGGCGGCAGCCCCACCGACGCCTGGATCAACGGCTATTTCGACCGCCGGGTCATCACCCACGAGGTGGGCCACAACCTGGGCCTGTTCCACGCCCACAGCCAGGACTGCGGCGGCGCCGTCACCACCGGCACCTGCACCACCAGCGAGTACGGCGACCTCATCGACACCATGGGCTGGGGCCTCTACGGCCATTTCAGCGCCTACCAGAAGGAGGCCCTGGGCTGGCTCAACTCCGGCGGCATGCCGCCCATCACCACGGTCCAGGCAAGCGGCACCTACACCCTGGCGCCCTATGTGGGCAGCACCGCCGGCGCCCGGGCCCTCAAGATCCTGAAGAGCACCAACCCCACCACCGAGGAAAAGACCTGGTACTACCTGGAATACCGCCAACCGACGGGCTTCGACAGCTCCCTGGCGGGCAACGGCAACCTCGTTTCCGGGGTGAGCATCCGCACCGGCAGCGCCTCCGGCGGGGTCTTCCTCCTGGACATGACCCCGGGCAGCGACGGCAGCTCCGAATACAACGACCTCAAGGACGGCGCCCTGGCCGTGGGCCGTACCTACACGGATTCCGCCGCCGGCTTTTCCGCCACGGTGACCCGGGCCGATGCCACCGGGGCCACGGTGAATGTCACCCTGGGCAACACCACCACCTGCGTCCGGGGCCGGCCGACGGTGACCATCTCCCCGGCCCAGAGCAGCGCCCCGGCCGGGACGGCGGTACAGTACACCGTGACGGTCACCAACAACGACACCCCGGCCTGTTCCGCCTGGGGCATCAACCTGGCGAGGGCGGTGCCGAGCGGCTGGAGCGGTACCCTGGGGGCCGCTTCCCTGAGCGTCCTGCCGGGGCGTTCCGGCGCCACCACCCTTACCGTCCCGTCCCCGGCCACGGCGGCGGCCGGCACCTACAGCTTGGGCGTCAGCGCCAACAACGTCGCCAGCGGCCTTACCGGCACCGGCCCGGCCACCTACACCGTGAACAATATGAATCCAGCTCTGACCGAAACCGTGTCCGTGGCCCAGACCAGCTACACCCGGGGCAGCACCGTCACCTCCGTCGCCACCGTCAAGAGCAACGGCCTGCCGGTGGCCAACGCCAGCGTGGCTTTCCGGCTCACCAAGGCCAACGGCGCCACGGTGGATTACAGCACCACCACCAACGCCGGCGGCCAGGCCTCATTCCCCTACGCCATCGGCACCACCGATCCGGCCGGCACCTGGCGGGCCGGCGCTACGGCGGCGAGTGGCGGGACGACGGTTTATACCTCGGTGAATTTCACCGTTCAGTGAGACGAATACAATAAGGCACCCAATCAGGGGGGTAGCAAAAAAGGGCGATGGAGTCACATCCATCGCCCTTTCCTATCGCAAGTGCT
>JBLNBI010000376.1:0-10136 GCA_050259815.1 Actinomycetota bacterium
CCGGCCGATGGCCCAGGCAACGGGCTTATTACATATAAAAATTGAGAAACTATTTTATCCATTGCCATCTAAGACTGTGTGTTCCCTCCTTTGTTCGATTTCCACTCTTAGAAAGGACAGCGATGAATGCCCCTGAAAAAGTGATCCCACTGCCGGACATCCAGTCCCAGGGGGACAGCCGAGACCTTTCCATCCAGGCAGTCGGGGTCAATGGCGTCCGCTACCCGGTCACCATCCGGTCGGGGGCGAGGTTCCTCCCGACCATCGCCACCCTGTCGATGACCGTCGGTTTGGCGGCCCAGGTCAAGGGCACCCACATGTCCCGCTTCATCGAGTTGATGGAGGGGCTGGCCGGCCCCCTGGATCAGGCCGCCTTCAAGGCCATGGTCCTCGATATGGTGGATCGGCTGGGGGCGAGGAGCGGCGTGATCGAAATGCACTTTCCCTATTTCGTACCCAAGACGGCGCCGGTCTCGGGGGTGCAGAGCCTCCTCGACTACCAGGTCTCCTGGCGGGGCGAGCTGTCCGACGGCGGGGCGTATTCCTTCTCCATGCAGGTGCTGGTGCCGGCGACCAGCCTGTGTCCCTGCTCCAAGGAAATATCCGATTACGGCGCCCATAACCAGCGCTCCCATATCGGCATCGAGGCCCAACTGGTCGGCGACATGCAGATCGAGGAATTGATCGCCGTCGCCGAGGAGAGCGCCTCCTGCGAGGTGTACGGCCTCCTCAAGCGGCCGGATGAGAAATACGTCACGGAACGGGCCTACGACAACCCGAAATTCGTCGAGGACCTGGTCCGGGATGTGGCCCTGGCCATCAACCAGGATCGCCGCGTGGCGGCCTATGTGGTCGAAGCGGAAAACTTCGAATCCATCCACAACCACTCCGCCTTCGCCCGCATCGTCAAACCCCGCCCGTCAGGAGGATGGAAATGAGCACCTACCAAGTCAGGCTCGAAGGCCGTGAAGCGCTTGCCGAGGGAACCATGGCCTTTCATTTCGCCAAGCCCGGGGCCTTCGGCTTCAAACCGGGCCAGGCCATCGACCTTATCCTCCCGGGGATGGCCGATGGGAACGCCGACAACGGCCGCCATGCCTTTTCCCTGGTCAGCGCGCCCTTCGAGGATCGCCTGACCATCGCCACCCGCATGCGCGACAGCCTGTACAAGCGCACCCTGGGCGCCTTGGCGGACGGCGCTCCGGTCCAGGTGGACGGCCCCTTCGGGTCGCTCACCCTGCACAGCAACCGCGCCCGGCCGGCGGTTTTCATCGCCGGCGGCATCGGCATCACCCCTTTTGTCAGCATTCTCCGGCAGGCGGCGAAGGAGTCGCTTCCCCAGCGTTTCGTCCTGGTCTATTCGAACCGCCGCCCCGAGGATGCCGCCTTCCTGGCCGAACTCCAATCCCTGGAGCAGCGGATGGAGAGCTTCGAGCTCATCGCAACCATGACCGAGGCCGGCCAATCCGGACAGCCCTGGACCGGACCGACGGGAATGGTCGATGGCGAACTGCTGAAGGGCATCGCTGCCCGCCTGCCATCGCCCATCTACTATCTCGCCGGCCCGCCGGCCATGGTCGGCGCCATGTGCGACCTCCTGAACCGGTCCGGCATAGCGGACGACGACATCCGCAGCGAAGACTTCTACGGCTATTGATCCAGGCCGGCACTCTTCAAGGAGGCAGCCATGTTTCCCTACGACGGCCATGCAACCGCTTCCATACTGGGTACCAGCCTGGATGCCGTGTTCACCATCGACCAGCGCGGCATCATCGTCGATACCAACCCATCCGCCCTGCGGATGTTCGGTTGGACCCGGGAGGAGCTGCTCGGGGCCAATATTTCCGTCATCGTTCCGTCGCCCCTCAAGGAGAAGCATGACGGCTTCCTGAGGGCTTTCGATCCGGGCCGGGGCGTGAAGCACGTGCTGGGGAGCGGCCAGCGGCTGAACGGGCAGCGCAAGGACGGAAGCTGCTTCCCGGTGGAAGTGGGCATTTCCTCCTTCGTGCAGGAAGGCGTGCGCTATTTCACCGGCTTCGTCCGGGACATGAGCGAGCGCCAGCAGGCGGAAGACCGGATGCGCTTCCTTGCCACCCATGACATGGACACCGGCCTTCTCAACTACCGGGGATTCACCGCCCAGTGCGGGGCGGTGGCCGACGGACAGGCCCGGATCATGGTCTTCCGGCTGGAGGAATTCCGCCGCCTGTCCCTCATCTACGGGGAGCAATGGTCCGCTGCCGCCCTGCAGGCCCTGGCGCTACGGCTGAAGGATTTCCTGGGGCCCGGCGAGGTCGCCGCCCGGGTGCGGGAAGACACCTTCGCCATTTTCGTCCCGGAAAATGCGGCCGGCCGGGCGGAGGCCCTTGCGGCGGTCCTCCGGAAATCCTTCACCCAGGGCGCGATGCGATTCTCCCTGGCCGCCACCATCGGCATCTCCCATGCCGCCGGCCCCCTGGACCGGCTGCTCCGGGCCGCCCAGTGGGCCTGCGACCGGGCCGGCCAGCGGGGCAGGGGGCGTATCAACGAATTTACCGACGAGCTGTACCGCTCATCCCGGCGGGAAGTCCAAATCGAGACGAGGCTCCAGGAAGCGGTGGCTGCCAACGGGCTTTCCCTGGCGCTCCAGCCCAAGATCCGCCTGGCCGACCGGCGCATCGTGGGCGCCGAAGCCCTGGTGCGATGGACCGCCCCGGAACTCGGCCCTGTCCCCCCCAGCGAGTTCATTCCCATCGCGGAACGGCTGGGGCTGGTCGGCAGCATTACCGACTGGATGCTGCAAGAGGCCCTGGCCGAGATTTCCCACTGCGCCGATCCGTCCATCTCGGTGGCGGTGAATTTCTCCGCCCTGGATTTCTATCAGGCCGATTTTCTCCAGCATATCGACAAGGCCCTTGACCAGACCCGGGCTGCCCCAGAGAGGCTGGTGGTCGAACTCACCGAGTCGGTCGTCGCCCATGACATCCGGCTGGTCAATGCCCGCATGGGGGAGATCAAGGCCCTGGGCGCCGCCATCTCCCTGGACGATTTCGGCACCGGCTACTCTTCCCTGGCCTACCTCCGCCAGCTTCCCATCGATTCCCTCAAGATCGATATCTCCTTCGTGCGGGATCTGCCGGAGAATGCTGACGCCGCAGCCATCGCCACCGCCATCGTTTCCATGGCCAAGGCATTGAGCCTCGACACCATCGCAGAGGGGATAGAGAACGAGCGGCAGGCCCGATTGCTCGGGGAGCTGGGGGTGGATCAATGCCAGGGCTACCTTTTCGGCCGCCCGATGCCTCCCGCCGAATTCCTCCGGGTAGTGGAAGCCCAATCCCTACAAGCCGTCGAGGCAGGGGACTGACCCGACCTCCGCTAGCCACGCTCCCAATAGGGCTTCGATCCGATCCGCTCCACCAGGTAATCCACCAGTAGCCGCACCCGGTGGGGGATATAGCGGTTGCTGGGAAAAACCGCGTAGACGCCCAGTTCCGGCATGGGGAAATCCTCCAGGACGGGCTTTACCCAGCCGGCCTCCACCGCCGAGGCGGCGATGAATGACGGTTGGCTGACCACCCCCAGTCCCCGGATGGCGGCGTCCAGCAGGGCGTCGCCGTTGTTGGAGCGCATGCGGCCCCGCACCGGGAAGAGGGTGGGGCGGCCATCCACCATGAAGGTCCAGCCGGCGTTCTGGCTGGGCATGTAGGCCAGGCATTCGTGCTGGGCCAAATCGGACGGATGCTGGGGCGTGCCGTGGCGGCTGAGATAGTCCGGCGAGGCCAGGATCATGAGCCGGCTGGAGCCGATGCGCCGGGCCACATCCTGGGGGGCGAGTCCGCTGGTGATGCGCACCGCCACGTCGATGCCTTCCTCGATGAGGTTCACCAGCCGATCCGAGAAATCCACGTCCAGGCTGATTTCCGGGTAGGTGCGGCCGAAATCCAGGAGGAGCGGCATGAGCTGCCGAAGGCCGAAGCTCAAGGGCACGCTCAGGCGCAGGTTGCCCCGGGGGGTCGATCCCTCCTCGGCCAGGCCGCCCTCGGCGGCTTCCACCAGATTCAGGATTTCCCGGCAACGGGCCAGGTAGATTTCCCCCGCCGAGGTGAGGGTCAGGCTGCGGGTGCTGCGGGCGATGAGCTTGACCCCCAGGTGGGCTTCCAGGGCCGCCACCTGGCGGGTGACCACCGAGCGGGCCACGTCCATCTGCCGGGCGACGGCGGAAAAGCTCCCCAGCTCCGCCACCCGTACGAAAATGCGCATGCTGTCCAGACGATCCATCGCGACCTCGATTGTTGCTGTTTTGACAACGACTATTTGCGCATTATTGTCTATCCGGGAGCGAATTGCTCGCCCAAAATGGCATGGTGATTCCATAAGGAAAAATGCCATGTCCCAACCGCTGCCCGTCCTGTTCGTCCCCCACGGCGCCCCGACCTTCGCCCTCCAGCCCGGTGCGGCCGGCGCCGCCCTGGCCGCTGCCGCCGACAGCCTGCCCCGGCCCCGGGCCATCGTCGTGGTCAGCCCCCATTGGGAGACGGCCAACCCCACCGTGGGCTGCGCCCCCCGGCTGGACACCATCCATGATTACTGGGGCTTCCCGGAGCCCCTCTACGGCATCCGCTATCCTGCCGAGGGCGACCGGGCGGTGGCCGAGGAGGTTTTCCGCCGGCTGGACGAGCACGGCTTTCAGCCCCGCCTGGACGACGAGCGGGGCCTGGACCACGGCGCCTGGATTCCCCTGCGGACCATGTTCCCCAAGGGCGGCATCCCGGTCGTTCCCCTGTCCATCCAGGGCGGCATGGGGCCGGACCATCACTTCCGCCTGGGGGAGGCCCTGGCCGACCTGCCCAGGGATGGCATCCTTCTGGTTGCCTCCGGCAACGCCACCCACAATCTCCGGGACTTCCAGATGGCCCTCATGCAGGGCACCGGCACCCCGGGTTATGTATCGTCCTTCGCAGACTGGCTATGGGAAAGTATCGCCGCCGGGGACACCGATTCCCTCCTCGGCTACCGGCAACTGGCGCCGTCCGCCGCCCGGGCCCATCCCACCGAGGACCACCTGCTGCCCCTGCACTTCGCGCTTGGGGCGGCCGGGCCGGGCTACCGGCCGGAGCGCCTGTACTCGGGTGTCGACAGCTTCGTCCTGGCCATGGACGGCTACGCCCTCTGGCCCTCAGGCGGGTTTCGCGACCATTAGCCAGAACACCCCCACCAGGGCCAGGAAGGCTACCACCCCCAGGGCCGTCCATAACCCCAGGAAGTGCCAGTAGCGGCGGGGCAGCGGCTCCTGCCGCTCCGCCGCACCCCGGGCCAGGTCCCGCATGCGGATCTGCATCCACACCACCGGCAGCCAGCAGATGCCGGCCAATAGATAGAGGGCGATGGACCAGGCGATCCAGGCGCTGGCCAGCGGAAACCCTGCCAGGTGCATCAGGTAGAAGCCCGACAGGGGCTGGAAGACGATGGTGGTGGTCGTGAACCACCAGTCCGCCCGCACCACGAGGCCGACCACCGAGGCCGTGGCCCGGACGTCCCGGGTGAGGCTGACGAAGAACATGTAATAGGCCGATCCCAGCCCCGTCCCGAAGAGCAGGGTGGAGGAGAGGATGTGCAGCCATTTCACCACGTTGTATTCCATCACCGCCTCTCGAAGAAATAGAGCAGCAGGAAGACCGCGAGCAGCGGCAGATTCTTGAGGATAGGCCCGTAGGGATGCAGCCAGAATTCCGGCAATCGCAGGGTGATGATGGCCATGTAGGCGAGCATGAGGGCGATCTGGGCGAGCCACAGCCAGGGCCGCCGGAAGAAGAGGATGCCCAGGCCCAGGAGGATGTCCAGGATGGCGGCGCCGTAGAGCATGGGCGGTGCCAATGGGCCGGCGACCCCGGTCCGGGCGAGGAGCTTGTAGCTTTCCGCCACCGGATAGACGCCCAGGGACAGGATGCCGGTGACGATCCACAGGGCGGCCACGCTCCAGCGCAGCAGGGGCAGCAGCCAGGAAAGGAAGGCCAGGGCCCGCGTGCCTTCCCGTTCGGCCGGGACGATGAACTCGGCCGGAGGCCGGGGCGGGCGGCCGAGGAGGGCGGAAACGGCGTCGGCCGGGGCGGTGTTGCCCCGCTCCAGCATGTCCAGGGTTTCCGTGTCCAGGAGGCTGCCGGGCAGCCAGCGGCCAAGGGCGGCCCCGGCGCGGACCAGGGCCATGGGCACCGGCAGGAAGCGGGCCGGCGGCAGGCCCATGGCCCTGCGGATGTCGGCCAGGAATTCCCGGTAGGCGAGGGCGCGGGGTCCCACCAAGGCCACCCGCTGGCCCCGGAAGGCATCGGTTTCCACCAGGGCGACGATGGCCCGGACCGCATCTTCCACGTGGATGGGCTGCACCTGCTGCTCTCCCCGGCCGGGGATCGGGATGAGGGGCAGGCTGGCGAGCTTGGTGAATAGCCGGGCGCTGGTCCCCCCCGGCCCATAGACCAGGGAGGGCTGGACGATGACCGCCGACAGGGACAGGCCCAGGAGGAAGTCGTCCGCTTCCCGCTTGCTGAGGTGGTAGGCGCTCTTCGCTTCGGCGTCGGCCCCCAGGGACGAAATCTGCACCACCCGCCGCACCCCGGCGGCGCTGCAGGCCTGGAAGAGAGCCCGGGGACCGTCCACGTGCAGGGTCTGGAAGCGCTGGTGGCCGGTCTCCCGCAGGATGCCCACGGCGTTGACCACCGCATCCACCCCCTTCAGGCGGGCCAGCCAGTCCGAAGCCTTCAAGTCCCGCTCAAAGTCGGCCTGGATTGCACGGCCGGGCAGGGAACGGGCGGCGGCGCCCGCCGGGTCCCGCAGGGCGCAGACCACGTCATGGCCCGCCCGGGAGAGGGCGTGGGCGATGCGGCTGCCGATGAAGCCGCTGGCGCCGGTAACGAGGACGACCATGGACGGGGTTTCTCCACTAGGGGCGGCGGGGAGCGGAACGGCGTTTGCCTGTCCCTCCGCCGGAGACGGGTAGCAAGCTGCAATCCACCCCGGGAGAAGGAAATGAAGTCTCTGAACAGCGCATTAAGGGACGGGCTTATCGCCGGCAGTGTGGCCGGGCTTACCTCCCTGGCCGTGCTTGCCCTGGGCGGACGCCTGGAGCGGGGCCGGCCCTGGGGCCCGGTCAATGCGCCCAGTCACTGGGTCTGGGGCGACAAGGCCCTGAAGCAGGACGAACCCACGCCCCGCTACACCGCCACCGGCCTGGCGGTCCATCAACTGGCGGCGGCCTTCTGGGGCGTGCTCCACGAGTGGCTGCTGGGCCGACCGGAAAAGGCCCGGATGCCCCGGACCCTCCTGCGGGATGCGGCCATGACCACCACCGTGGCCGCCGTGGTGGACCTGGGCATCGTGCCCCACCGGCTCACTCCGGGTTTCCAGCACCGGCTGTCCGTCCCGGGGCTGGTGGGGGTGTATTCCCTCTTCGCTTTGGGTCTCGCCCTGGGCAGCTCCGTGGCCGGCCGCCGGAGCGGCCGGTAAGCCCTGCACCCGGGGCGGTAACTTCTACCGGGCCGGCCGCGGCTTCAGGATGGAATCGAAGAAGGACTCCACAGCCGCCGTATAGGGGCTCTCCAGCCCCAGTTCCCCGTTGATCTGGCCGTGGGTGAGGTCCTCCTCCAGTACCGACGCCGACATGCCCAGGGAACGGGCCTTGGCGGTGTAGGCGCGGGCGTGGGGGCAGGCCTCGGCGCGCCGGGTCGAGCAGACGGCCAGGACCGGCGGCGCGGCCCGGGTCAGGAGGTGGTAGGGGGAATTGGCCCGCCAGTATTCCTTGTCGGCGCCGAAGGCCCGGTCATAGAGGCCAAAATGCCGGCCTTCCATGAGGCTCACCAGGTCGAGGGCAGCGCTGTCCAGGTAGACCGCCCCGAGCCACGGCTTGGCGCCCGCTTCGCTGGCGAGGGCCGGGGAGGAGGTGAGCATGGCCACCAGATGGGCCCCGGCGGAATGGCCCATGAGGATGAACCGGCTGGCATCGCCGCCCCATTCCGCGGCCCGTTCCTGGGCCGCCGCCAGTGCCCGGGCCACGTCCCGGGCCTGGGTGAGGGGATCGGCGGCGGGCAGCATGCGGTAATTAGCCGAAATCACCATGAATCCCTTGGGAATCCAGCGGGCCACCTTGTTGGGCGCCACGCCTCGGGCCGCCTTGTCCCCCCGGGCCCAGCCGCCGCCGTGGACCATGAGGATCACCGGCGCGACCTTGGCCTTGGCCGGGGCATAGACGTCAAAACGCTGGTTGGGGTCGCTGCCGTAGGCCACGTCCCGCCAAACCCGGGTGCCCGGGGGCAAGGGGGCGGCGGTGGCGGCTCCATCCTCGTCCAGGGAATCGTCGTGGCCCTGTTGGTTGCGGAGTTGGGCGATGCGGTCCCGCAGGGGGCCGGCTTCGGCCGGCGGGAGCGCTATGAGGAGTACAGCCAGGGAAAGAAATGCGGCGAGGCTTCGGCTCAGTTGGCGTTTCGGCATGGGGGCTCCCGGTTCCGGCAGGCGACGGGGCGATGATAACGGCAATCGGCGAACGGCTGGCGAGTCCGTCGGATGGGCCATCGGCGGCCCGGGCGGGTTAAAGTAACGCCTTCCCGCCCATGGGCCGATTTTCCCTAGCCGCCGTGTCCAGCCGAAAAGCCGTCCTCGTTCCCTATCCATCCACCACCGCGCCCGCCGTCCGGTCCATTGAAGTGGAAATCCGCTTCACTCCGGCGGGCGAGCTGTCCCTGGCCTACCGCCTGGAGGGCGAACTGGATGGGCTGCGCATCCCCGAACCTCTGCCCCCCGGCTCCGCGGACGGGTTGTGGGAACACACCTGCTTCGAGGCCTTCATCGCCGCCGGGGACGATCCCGCCTACCGGGAATTCAATTTCTCCCCGTCAGGCCAGTGGGCGGCCTACGCCTTTTCCGGCTACCGCCAGCGGGACGAGTCGGTGGCCATGCCCGCCGCACCCCATATCGCCCTGCACCGCTCGGTTGGCGGCCTCGAACTCGACGCCCTCCTGGCGCCGTCCCTCTTGCCCCCCGGCCCGGCCGGCTACCGCCTCGGCCTGACCGCCGTGGTCGAAGCCGCCGATGGCGCCAAGACCTACTGGGCCCTGGCCCACCCCGGTCACCGACCGGACTTCCACCTGCGGGACGCCTTTCTTTTCGACCTGGCGGCCCCGGATTCCAGCCTCTGAACCACCGAACCCCATGACCGCTTCCATCCAATTCGGCATTGACCGCCTGATCGCTGATCCCGCCCTGCGCCGTCCCCTGGCCGGGCGCCGGGTCGCCCTCCTGGCCCATCCGGCCTCCGTCACCCCGGACCTCACCCATTCTCTGGACGCCCTGGCGGCCCTGCCGGACATCCGCCTCTCGGCGGCCTTCGGCCCCCAGCACGGCCTGCGAGGGGACAAGCAGGACAACATGATGGAGTCCCCGGATTTCGTCGATCCCCGCCACGGCATTCCCATCTTCAGCCTCTACGGCGAGGTGCGCCGGCCCACCGATGCCATGATGGACAGCTTCGACGTGCTGCTGGTGGATCTCCAGGACCTGGGCTGCCGCATCTACACCTTCATTACCACGCTGCGCTACGTGCTGGAGGCCGCCGCCGCCCACGGCAAGGCGGTGTGGGTGCTGGACCGCCCCAACCCCGCCGGCCGCCCGGTGGAGGGCCTGACCCTGCGGGAAGGCTGGGAAAGCTTCGTCGGTGCCGGACCCATGCCCATGCGCCACGGCCTGACCATGGGCGAGCTGGCCCGCTGGTTCATCGCCACCTTGAAGCTGGATGTGGAGTGCGAGGTGATTTCCATGGCAGGCTGGCAGCCCGAGGCTGGCCCAAGCTATGGCTGGCCCCTGGGGGAGCGCACCTGGATCAACCCCAGCCCCAACGCCCCCAACCTCTTCATGGCCCGGGCCTCCGCCGGCACTGTCATGCTGGAGGGGACCATGCTTTCCGAGGGCCGGGGCACCACCCGGCCCCTGGAGCTGTTCGGCGCCCCGGACATCGACGCCCGGGCAATCCTCGCCGAGATGCAGGCCCTGGCCCCCGAGTGGCTGGCGGGCTGCCGCCTGCGGGACTGCTGGTTCGAGCCTACCTTCCACAAGCATGCCGGCAAGCTCTGCAACGGCCTGCAGATTCATGTGGAGGACGCTTCCTACGACCA
>JBLNBI010000377.1:0-13016 GCA_050259815.1 Actinomycetota bacterium
AGACGCCGTGGGCCGCCGGCAGGTTCTTGACGTTCTCCAGGGCGTCCCGCAGGGCTTTCCGGAAGGCTGCGGTGCCCGGCTGGGCAGTCTTCAAGGCCGTGGTCGAGGCGGAGGTCACCAGGATAGCTGCATCCCAGGGGTGGGCGCCAAAGGTGGTGGCGCTGCCCTTGCCGTGGGCGGCCTCGTACTTGGTCATGTACTCCAGGGCCGACTTCTTCACCGGATGGTCGGCGGGCAGCTGGTCGGCGACCAGCACCGGGCCGGCGGGCAGGAAGGTCCCTTCGCAATCCTTGCCGCACACCCGCAGGAAGTCGGCATTGGCGACGCCGTGGGTCTGGTAGATCAGGCCCTTGAAGCCCTTTTCCTTGAGGGTCTTCTGGGGAAGCGCCGCCGGGGTGCCGGAGCCGCCGATCAGCACCGCATCCGGCTTGGAAGCCAAAATCTTGAGAATTTGACCGGTGACGGAGGTGTCGGTGCGGTTGAAGCGCTCGTTGGCCACGACCTTGATCTTGCGGGCCTCGGCGATCTTGGAGAACTCGTTCCACCAGCCTTCGCCATAGGCGTCGGAGAAGCCGATGTAGGCCACGGTGTGCACATTACTGTTGGTCATGTGCTCGACGATGGCTGTCGACATGTGGGCGTCGTTCTGGGCCACCTTGAACACCCACTTCTTCTTGTCGTCCATGGGCTCGACGATGCGGCTGGCGGCGGCCATGGCGATCATGGGCGTTTCCCCTTCCGCGGCCACGTCGATCATGGCCAGGGAATTGGGGCTGGTGGTGGAGCCGATGATGACGTCCACCTTGTTCTCGGAAATGAGCTTCTTGGCGTTCTTCACCGCCGTGGTGGTGTCCGAGCCGTCGTCCAGGAGGATGTAGTTGATCTTCTGGCCGGCCACGGTGGTGGGCAGCAAGGCGATGGTGTTCTTCTCGGGAATCCCCAGGGAAGCCGCCGGCCCGGTGGCGGAAACGGTGACGCCGACGTTGATGTCGGCCAGGGCGCTGCCCCCCGACAGCAACAGGGTGGCAAGGGCGGTGAGTCTGAATCTTTTCATTATCTCTCTCCCTTCGGATGGACTTACTTGGCCAGCTTCCAGGTGCCCTCCTGGACGGTCACCATGACCCGGGCCCGCTGGTCCAGGCCGAGGTGATCGTTGGCGCTCATGTTGAAGACGCCGTGGGCGGCCGGCACGTTCTTGGTGGCTTCCAGGGCGTCCCGGAGCGCCTTTCTGAATTCCTTGGTACCCGGCTGGGCCTTCTTGAGGGCGGCCGGCACGGCATTGGCGAAGAGCAGTCCGGCGTCCCAGGCGTAGCCGCCGAAGGCGGTGACGCTGCCCTTGCCTTGGGCGGCTTCGTACTTGGCGACGTATTCCGTGGCGGACTTCTTCACCGGGTTGTCATTGGGCAGCTGGGCAGCCACCAGGACCGGGCCGGTGGGCAGGACGGTGCCTTCGCAATCCTTGCCGCAGACCCGCAGGAAGTCGTTGTTCGCCACGCCGTGGGTCTGGTAGATGATGCCCTTGTATCCCTTTTCCTTCAGGGCCTTCTGGGGAAGCGCCGCCGGGGTGCCGGCGCCGCCGATCAGCACGGCATCGGGTTTGGAAGCGAGAATCTTGAGAATCTGGCCGGTGACCGAGGTGTCGGCCCGGTTGAAGCGCTCGTTGGCCACCAGCTTGAGTTTCCTGACCTCGGCGATCTTGGAGAACTCGTTCCACCAGCCTTCGCCGTAGGCATCGGAGAAGCCGATGTAGGCCACGTTCTGGACCTTGTTGTTGGTCATGTGCTCGACGATGGCCGTGGACATCTGGGCATCGTTCTGGGGAGTCTTGAACACCCATTTGCGCTTGTCGTCCATGGGCTCGACGATGCGGGCCGAGGCGGCCATGGAAATCATCGGGGTCTCGCCCTCGGCGGCCACGTCCACCATGGCCAGGGAATTGGGGGTGGTGGTGGAACCGATGATGACGTCCACCTTATTCTCGGAAATCAGCTTGCGGGCGTTCTTGACGGCGGAGGTGGTGTCGGAGGCGTCGTCCAGGACGATGTAATTGACCTTCTGGCCGGCGATGGTCTTGGGCAGCAGGTCGATGGTGTTCTTTTCCGGGATGCCCAGAGAAGCGGCGGGGCCGGTGGCGGACAGGGTGACGCCGACATTGATGTCGGCCTGGGCGGCCGTGGCCAGGGCCGCGAGCAGCGCGGCGAGGGTGGTTTTTTTCATGGGTCTCCTCCGGTTTTTTTAAAAGGCAAAACCCTACTGGCAACCCAGGATTCCTGCAACCGATTGGGTCAAGTCAAGCGTGCTAACATTTCCCTTTTCAACCCCCCCAGTCCCTACCGCCCATGTTCTCCGGAATCGTCGCCGCCGTCGGCCGCCTTACCCATGTCACCCCCCGCGAGGCGGGTTATCGCCTTACCGTCGAGTCCGGCACCCTGGGCCTCGACGATGTCAGCCTGGGCGACTCCATCGCCTGTAACGGCGTCTGCCTGACCGTGGTCGCCACCGAGGGCACCAAATTCATGGTGGATGTCTCCCCCGAGTCCCTCTCCTGCACGGTGGGCCTGGACGCTCCCGGCGAAATCAACCTGGAAAAGGCCCTGCGCCTGTCGGACCGCCTGGGCGGCCACCTGGTCTCCGGCCACGTGGATGGCGTCGGCGAAGTACTGCGCTTCGATGCGGTGGGCGACAACCGGCTGCTGGAAATCCGCGCCCCCGGCGACCTGGGCCGCTACATCGCCCGCAAGGGTTCCATCACGGTCAATGGCTGCAGCCTTACCACCAATACGGTGGACGGCAGCGTCTTCACCATCAACCTGATTCCCCACACCCTGGAAATGACCAACCTCAAGCACCTGAAGGCGGGCAGCAAGGTCAATCTGGAAGTGGACCTCATCGCCCGCTACTGCGAGCGCCTGCTGAACCAGGACCAGGAAGGTCAGTAAGCCTCAGGGCTTGCGGAGCAGCACGGCGAAGCCCGGCTGCTCCTGCCCCTCGGCGGTCTCGTGGATGACTTCCCGGACCTCGACGGGCTCCAGCCCGGCCTGGGCGGCGACCCGCTCCAGGTA
This sequence comes from Actinomycetota bacterium, assembly GCA_050259815.1. GTDB lineage: Bacteria > Pseudomonadota > Gammaproteobacteria > Burkholderiales > Rhodocyclaceae > JAGTRP01. The sequence goes on from JBLNBI010000377.1 coordinate 3,063, forward strand.
GCCCCGGGAATGGCCGAAGTGGTTGTTGGGGCGGATTTCGATATCCGGCCCCGACGAGCGGTAGAGGGTCAGGGCGAACAGCCCGCCGGGCTTCAGGCGCCCCGCCACCTGCCCGAAAATCTTCTCCAGGCCGCTGAACATGATGAACACCCCGGCGCCGACGATGGCGTCGAAGGATTCGCCGTTGCCGGCCAGGTAGTCGCCGATTTCCTTCTCCACCAGTTCGCCGTAGAGCCCCTTCTTCTCTGCTTCCCGGAGCATGTCCGGGGACAGGTCCACGCCTACCAGGCGGCGGGCCGCGGGGGCCAGGAAGGGGCCGCAATTGCCGGTGCCGCAGCCCAGGTCCAGGATGTCCAGGGAAGCATCGGCCTTGAGGCGGGATTCCAGCAGCCGAGCCATGTGCTCCGGGCCGAAATAGGAGTCGCCGGGACGCAGCACGTCCTGGTCCCAGGCCGCCGCCTTCTGCCGGTACAGGTCCACCACCATGCCGTCGGAGTGCCGTTCCGGCAGGGGGCCGCCCCTGAGGGACGCGAGGGCGATGGCGGCGCCGTGGCGGTCGGCCGGGTCCAGGGCAAAGAGCTTCTCGTAGATCCGCGCCGCCCGCTCGGTCTGGCTGAGCTTCAGGCAGGCCTTGGCCAGGGTTCCGAGGATGTCGGTGTCGTCGCAGTGCTCGCCCCCCACCCGGTCGAAGCTCGCCACCGTCTCCGTCCATCGTTCCAGCTTGGCGGAAATGAAGCCCAGGTTCACCCAGCCATGGACGAAGGAAGGGTCGATGGCCGTGGCCCGCTGGTAGCACCTCAGGGCCTCCTCCATTTCGCCCAGCATGCGAAGGACGTTGCCCAGGTTGTTGAGGATCTGCAGGGAGCGGGGATCGAGGTCCCGGGCCGCGGCCAGGTAGCGCCGGCCCTCGGGGAGATCGCCGGTCTCGGCCAGGAAGGTGCCCAGGAAGAAATTGCCGTCCAGGTTCCTGGGGGCGGCCTTCACCACCTGCCGGAGCAGGTCGATGGCCTCGGCCACCTGGCCTGCGCCGTGGCAGCGCAGGGCCTTGGCGAGGAGCTTCTTGGGGGAGCCGGCGGTCTGGGGAAGGGGCATGGGAATGATGGGCTGCAGGCAGGGAGCAAAAATTCAAACAGCTTCCCGGCGGACGGGCAAGTGAACTTTGTTGGTGGCCGGTCCCTTGCCGTGAGAAAATAGGCGGTTCCCAATTTTCCCTGCAAGCAGAACGACATGGCTCCCACCCACGCCGCCATCGCCTCCACCGCCGAAATCGTCGCCGAGCTGAAAGCCGGCCGCATGGTCGTCCTGGTGGACGAGGAGGACCGCGAAAACGAGGGCGACCTCGTCATCGCCGCCGAACACGTCACCCCCGAGGCCATCAATTTCATGGCCAAGTACGGCCGGGGCCTCATCTGCCTGACCCTGACCGAGGAGCGCTGCAAGAAGCTCGGCCTCACCCAGATGGCCCGGGACAACAAGGCGCCCCACAGCACCGCCTTCACGGTTTCCATCGAGGCCGCCGAGGGCGTCACCACCGGCATCTCCGCCGCCGACCGGGCCAAGACCGTGCAGGTGGCGGTGGCCAAGAACGCCGTCCCCGACGATATCGTCCAGCCCGGCCACGTCTTCCCCATCATGGCCCGTCCCGGCGGCGTCCTGGTGCGCGCCGGCCATACCGAAGCCGGCTGTGATCTGGCTGCCATGGCCGGCCTGGAGCCCGCCTCCGTCATCTGCGAAATCATGAACGACGACGGCACCATGGCGCGGCTCCCCGAGCTGATCGAATTCGCCAAGGAACACGGCCTCAAGATCGGCACCATCGTGGACCTCATCCACTACCGGGCCGCTTCCGAATCCCTGGTGAAGCGGGTGGTCTCCAAGCCCGTCGCCACCCCCCACGGCGAATTCGCCCTGCACGCCTACGTGGACCAAGCCTCCGGCGCTACCCACCTGGCCCTGGTCAAGGGCACCATCCCGGCCGGCGGCGAGACCCTGGTGCGGGTGCACGAGCCCCTGTCGGTCCTCGATTTCCTGGACCCGTCCAGCAAGGCCCAGTCCTTCTCCATCGACCAGGCCCAGGCGGCCCTGGCCAGGAATGGCCACGGCGTCATCGTCCTCATGCACCGTCCCGAGGACAGCGAGGCGCTCTTGAACCGCCTCACCAGCCAGAGCCCCAAGTCCCAGCAGAAGTGGGACCCCCGTACCTACGGCATCGGCGCCCAGATCCTGCGGGACCTCGGCGTCACCAAGATGCGGCTTCTCTCCAGCCCCCGCAAGATGCCTTCCATGACCGGCTTCGACCTGGAAGTCACCGGTTTCGTCACCTCTCCCGCCGAGCTTTGATATGCCCCGCTTCGACAACATCTACGAATACGACCAGAACCTGAAAGGCGCCGGCCTCAAGGTCGGCATCGTCATGAGCCGCTTCAACCAGGACGTCTGCGAAGGCCTCCTCTCCGCCTGCGTGTCCGAGCTGAAGCGCCTGGGCGTCGCCGACGACCACATGACCATCGCCACCGTCCCCGGCGCCCTGGAAATTCCCCTCACCCTCCAGACCCTGGCCCAGAGCGGCACCTTCGACGCCCTGGTGGCCCTGGGCGCCGTCATCCGCGGCGAGACCTACCACTTCGAGGTGGTCTCCAACGATTCCTGCCGGGCCATCATGGAAGTCCAGCTGGATACCGGCGTGCCCATCGCCAACGGCATCCTCACCTGCGAAAACGACGACCAGGCCATCGCCCGCATGCAGCCCAAGGGCACCGACTGCGCCCAGGCGGCGGTGGAAATGGCCAACCTCCTGAGGGCCATGTCCGAATGAACGATCAAGTCAAAAAAGCCCCGCCCAAGTCGGCTCGCCGCCGGTCCCGGGAATTCGCCCTGCAGGGCCTCTACCAGTGGCGCGTCGGCGGCAATGACGAAGCCGCCATCGAAGCCCACCTCCAGGACCAGGACGAATTCGGCAAGGCCGACCGGGACTTCTGCCTGCGCATCATCCGCGGCGTCCTTGGCCAGCGGGAAGTGCTGACCGGCCAGATCGCCAGCCACATCGACCGGGATTTCGGCGAACTCTCCCCCATCGAAGCCTGCATCCTCCTGATCGGCGCCTTCGAGCTGGTGCATTTCCCCGAGACCCCCTACCGGGTGGTCATCAACGAGGCCATCGAGCTGGCCAAGGCCTTCGGCGGCACCGACGGACACAAGTACGTGAACGGCGTCCTCGACAAGCTGGCCGCGGACATCCGGCCGGCGGAAGTGGAAGCCAAGCGGCAGTCCCGGTAAGAATGCCGGGCGAATTCCAGCTCATCGACAAGTACTTTGCGCGGCCGACCCCGTCGGCCGCCCTCGGACCCGGGGATGACTGCGCTCTCCTCCAGCCCACCCCGGGGTTTGAGCTGGCCGTCACCACCGACATGCTGGTGGCGGGCACCCACTTCCTGCCGGACACCGATCCCCGAAACCTGGGCTGGAAGGCCCTGGCGGTGAATGTCTCCGACCTTGCCGCCATGGGGGCAAAGCCCCGTTGGGCCTTGCTGGCCGGCAGCCTGCCGGAGGCAGATGAGGTCTGGATTTCTGCCTTCGCCGAGGGCTTCTTCGCCTGTGCCCAAACCTACGGCGTTGACCTGGTGGGCGGCGACACCACCCGCGGGCCGCTCAACCTCTGTATTACCGCCATGGGCGAAGGCTTGCCGGGCCAGGCCCTGCGCCGGGACGGCGCCAAGGCGGGGGACCTCATCTTCGTTTCCGGCCGGCCGGGCCTCGCCGCCCTGGGCCTCGCCCATCTCCAGGGCAAGGTGGAACTGCCCGAGCCCTGGCGGCGCATCTGCATCACCGCCCTGGAAAAGCCCAAGCCCCGGGTTTCCCTGGGCGTCGCCCTGCGGGGCGTGGCGAGCGCCGCCATCGACGTTTCCGACGGGCTCCTGGCCGACCTCGGCCACATCGCCGAGCGCTCCGGGCTGGCCGCCGCCGTGCAACTGGTCCAACTCCCCCACCTGCCCAAGGGCATCGACCGGGCCCTGGCCCTGGATTGCCAACTGGCCGGCGGGGACGATTACGAACTCTGCTTCACCGCCCCTCCCGAGCAGCAACTGGCCATCGGCAAGATCGCCGCCGAACTGGAGCTGCCCCTCTGGCATATCGGCACCATGCAGGCGCCGGGGGCTGATTTCACCATGGAAGACTGGAATGCCGTCGCCAGCGGAGCCGGCAGTGTCACGGTGTACGATCCCGACGGCAAGCCCATCGAGTTCGACCATCGCGGATACGACCACTTTGGCTAAGCGGCCTCCTCCCTCCCTGCGCTTCCTCTTCGCCCACCCGGCCCACTTCATCGCCTGCGGCTGCGGCAGCGGCCTGTCCATGTGGGCCCCGGGCACCGTCGGCACCCTCTTCGCCTGGATGACCTACGTCCTGATGAAGCCCTATTTCGACGACCTCCAGTTCGGCATCCTGCTGGGCGTCGCCTACCTGCTGGGCATCTGGGTCATCGACAAGACCGGCCGGGCCCTGGGGGAACCGGACCACGGCAGCATTGTCTGGGATGAGATCGTGCCCTTCTGGGGTGTGCTGCTCCTAACCCCGTCCCTCTTCATGTGGCAATTGACGGCCTTCTGCCTGTTCCGCTTCTTCGACATCACCAAGCCCCAGCCGGCCCGCTGGTTCGACCGCAACATGAAGAACGGCTTCGGGGTGATGGCCGACGACGCCGTCGCCGCCTTCTACACCCTGCTCGTCATCGCGGCCCTCAAATGGATGCTGGGATAAGCCAGGCCGACCTGGAAGCCCTCGCCAACCGGCTGGGGAGTGTCCTGCGTTCCCGGCGGGAATGGCTGGCGACGGCGGAATCCTGCACCGGCGGCTGGGTGGCCCAGTGCGTCACCGCCATTTCCGGCAGTTCCACCTGGTTCGACCGGGGATTCGTCACCTATTCCAACGAGGCCAAGGTGGACATGCTGGGGGTGCCGGAAACCACCCTGGAGCGCCACGGCGCGGTGTCGGAGGCCACGGCCCGGGCCATGGCCCAGGGCGCGCTGGAGAAAAGCCGGGCCGACTGGGCCCTGGCCATCACCGGGGTCGCCGGCCCCACGGGGGGCACGGCGGACAAGCCGGTGGGCATGGTGTGTTTCGCCTGGGCTCAACGGGACGGGGGCTGCGAGGCCCTAACCGCCCATTTCACCGGCGATCGGGAGCAGGTGCGGGCCCAGTCCGTGCGCCAGGCCCTGACCGGACTGCTGTCCCGGCTGGCGGCCGATACCCGGCTCGCCTGAAAGCCCTCAGGCTTTCCGCAGGTAGCAGGCCTTGAGCATCATGGGGCCGGCGTCAGTCTTGCAGTCTACCTCGTGATCGCCGTCCACCAGGCGGATGCCCTTGATCTTGGTGCCGACCTTGAGGGTGATGGAGGAGCCCTTCACCTTGAGGTCCTTGATGAGGACCACGGAGTCGCCGTTGGCGAGGACATTGCCGTTGGCGTCCTTGACCACCCGCTCGCCTTCCTCCTCGGATTCGGCCGCCGCGGCCATGGGCCACTCGAAGCCGCAGTCGGCGCAGACGTAGTTTTCACCGTCCGGATAGGTGTTTTCCAGGGTGCATTGGGGGCAGGGGGGGAAGGACATGGCGGACTCCTGGAAGCAAAAAGCCCACTATTTTAAGGCATCGGCCCCTCCGGCCGGAAATCAGCCCAGCATCTTCTCCAGGCGGTCCTGGAGGCCCTTCAGCATTTCGGTGGCCTCCTCGCCGTTATCGTAGATGGCAATCAGGCTTTGGGTCTTGGTCCGGGTGATGGTGGCCAGGTCGTCTTCCAGGTCATCGCTGAGGCCCAGGTGGGAGAAGGCGACGGACAGCTCGTCGAGCAGTTCCCGGCTCATGATGGCCCCCTCGTAGCGGGCCTTGGTATGGCGCTTGATGAAACTGTCGATGGTCTGGCGGACGTCTTCCAGGAGTTGGCTGATGTCAGTCCGGGTGCGGAAATTCTGCCGGGCGAGGAGGAGCGCCTGGAGCCGGGCATCGGCCATCTCGGAGGCGATGGCCAGGTGGTCCCGGAGCCGCCCGCAAAGGTCCGCATCCTCGTAGGGCATGTTGTTCACCAGTACGGTGACGTGGTCGTAGTTGTGGACGCAGCGCTGCTTGAACTGGAAGACCCGGTCCAGGCCCCGCACGTGGTTCATCACCGAGGTTTCCAGGGGACGGTTGCGGCCGTAGGGGCTCAAGGTGAATTCCACCCCGGGCAGGCGTACCTGGACGGCGCCTTCCAGGCGGAAGCCGCCGAGGGTGGCGAGCAGGGCTTCGGCCACGCCGTCCTCGTCGGCGCACTCGTTCAGGGCGCGCATGAACTTGATGAGGACCGCGTACTCGTCCATGTTGGACAGGAGCAGGGAACTGAGCTGTTCGGAGTCGGATACCTGGCTCAACAGGGCGGCGGATTTCTCCAGGGCGGCATGGACCACCTCGACCCGGCGCTTCACCTCCTCGACCGCGTAGGGCTTGAGGATGAAGTCCTCGCCGCCGGAGTCGTAGCCCAGGAGGCGGGTTTCCAGGGTCTCGTCGCCGGAGATGAAAATGACCGGGATGTGAGCGGTGGCGGGATCGTCCTTGATCTTCCGGCACAGTTCGAAGCCGTTCATGCCCGGCAGGCCCACGTCCAGGAGCAGGATGTCCGGTTTCCTCTCCTCCAGCCGGGCCAGGCAGCTTTCGGCGGAGTCGAAAAGCTCCACCTCGTAGTCCTTGCCGAACATGGACTTGAGCATGGTGCGGGAAAGGGCGTCGTCGTCGACGCCGAACATCAGCAGAGGGGTGCCCGTCATCTTATTATTCCGATCTGGTCAATAAAGGCCCGGCGGCATGCCGCCGTTCTTGATCCGCGCCTAATGCTCAGGATAAATGAATAACCGACGGAAACATTGATCCTGGTCTAGGAAAAGCGTCTTGATCCCGCCATTTTGCCCGGGCCCGGAGAGGCCGTCTCCATGTGGTCAGGGCACCCGCTACGTCGGCCTTCAGTCGTAATCCACCTGATTGTGCTTCATGGAAACCAGCTTGCCTTGGGACAGGGACATGAGCAGCACTGCGATCATCTCGTGCATGATGATGGTGTGGTGGTTGCCGGTCTTCTGCATCTCGGTCCGTAGCTGATCCCGCACCTTGGCGGCGCCGGTGACGTCGATCAGGATATCGACGCCGTTGCCGAGCCTGACGAAGTCCATGAAGTCCTTGGTGGTGGAAACGCCCCTTTCCCGGGCGAGCTTCATGCCCGGCATGTCGGTGTCGAGATCGGCGACGCCGACAATTTCCACGAAGGGGGCATCGAGCAGGGTGCGGAGCAGGGGGGTGCCGGTTTCGCCGGCGCCGACTACGGCGATACGGATCTTGTCCATCGAGTGATTCCTTCCAATGCAGTGCTGACAGCCACGTCAAAAGCGACGGTGGCGCCAAGCATGATACATCGGCCGGCTAGAGGGACAACGGCGCCAGCAGGGCCTGGAGATCGCCCTCGCTGAACTTGGCCGTGACGCTGGCATCCTCTGAAAGGATGCCGGCGGCCAGGTCGGCCTTCTTCTCCTGCAGCGCCAGGATGCGTTCCTCGATACTGCCGGACACCACCAGCTTGTAGACGAACACCGGCTTGTCCTGGCCCAGGCGGTGGGCCCGGTCGGTGGCCTGGTTCTCGACGGCCGGGTTCCACCAGGGGTCGAAGTGGATCACGGTATCGGCGGCGGTCAGGTTCAAGCCCACCCCGCCGGCCTTGAGGCTGATGAGGAAAAGGGGCACCTAGCCGGCCTGGAAGCGGTTCACCACGCTGGCCCGGTCAGTGGTGCTGCCGTCCAGGCGGACATGGGCGAGGCCGGCCTTCTTCAGTTCCGGCTCCATGAGATCCAGCATGCTGGTGAACTGGGAGAAAACCAGGACCCGCCGACCTTCCTCAATGAGTTCCGGCAGCATGGCCATGAGCACTTCCAGCTTGGCCCGCTCCTTCACCTTCTGGGCGGCGGCGGTGCGCAGCAGCCGGGGGTCGCAGCACACCTGCCGCAGTTTCAGGAGGGCGTCCAGGATGACGATCTGGCTGCGCCGGAAACCCAGGCGGGCGATCTCGTCCCGCACCCGGGCGTCCATGGCGGCCCGTACCGTCTCGTAGAGGTCCCGCTGGGCGCCTTCCAGCTCGACGCTGCGTACGATGACCGTCTTGGGCGGCAGTTCCTGGGCTACGTCCTCCTTGCGGCGGCGGAGGATGAAGGGACGGATGCGGCGGGCCAGGAGGTTGCGGCGCAGGGTGTCCCCCTGCTTCTCGATGGGGGTGCGCCAGCGCTTGGTGAATTGCTTGCTGTCCCCCAGGAAGCCCGGCAGCAGGAAATCGAACTGGGACCACAGCTCCCCCAGGTGGTTTTCCAGGGGCGTGCCGGTCAGGCAAAGGCGGTGCCGGGCCTTGATCTTGCGGACCACCGTGGCGGCCCGGCTGGCGGCGTTCTTGACCGTCTGGGCCTCGTCCAGGATGAGGAGGTGGTACTCGTGCTGGGCAAGGTGTTCCCCGTCCCGCCAGAGGAGCGGGTAGGTGGTCAGTACCAGATCGTGGCCGGCGATTTCCTCGAAGCGGGACTTGCGGTCCAGGCCGTGGAGGCTCAGGACCCTGAGGCCGGGGGCGAAGCGCTCGGCCTCCTGGATCCAGTTGAAGATGAGCGAGGTAGGCAGGATGGCCAGGACCGGGCGGTCCAGGCGGCCGGCCTCCTTTTCCAGGAGGATGTGGGCCAGTGCCTGGGCCGTCTTGCCCAGGCCCATGTCGTCGGCCAGGATGCCGGAAAGGTTCTGCTCCCGCAGGAACTGGAGCCAGGCCAGGCCTTCCCGCTGGTAAGGGCGCAGTTCCAGGGTGAAGCCGGCGGGCGGGTCGATGGGGCTGATTCCCTGGGCCTCCCGCAGGCGCTCGGCCAGGGCCATGATCGAGGCGTCGCCCCGGAATTGCCAGCGGCTCCTGTCCTCCAGGATTTCCAGGCGGGTGGCATCGAAGGCGTTGAGGCGAAGCGGCCCGTCCCGGTAGCCATCGAACAGATCCAGGAGGGTGCGGGCCAGGGGCTTGACCCGTCCGGCCTCCGCCCGCACCCGGTAGCCTTCCGGCGTCTGCAGGGTGATGAGGCGGTTATCCGGGATGTCGTCCAGGCGGCCGGCGTCCAGCCAGTCCGGGTTGGTGCGGAAGAGATGGGCCAGCATGGGGGCGAGCGGCACCCGCTGGCCTTCGATGACCACGCCCATGTCCAGGTCGAACCAGCCGTTGTCGCTGGGCCGCAGGTCGGCTTCCCAGCCGTCCACGTCCAGGTAGTGGTGGCGGAAGTGCTTGGGGAAGCGCACGTCCCAGCCGGCATCCCGCAGCCGGGCCAGGCCGTATTCCATGAAATCGGGCCAGGCGTCGGGATCGGGGAAGCTGTAGAGGGCGCCCTCGGGCTTTTCCCAGGCGTAGAAGCGGTTGAGGTCCACCCGCTTGAAGCCGGCATGGGCGAGCTGCCCGAGCCACTGCTTCTCGTCCTCTTCCTGCCGGTGCAGGCGGACCAGCTCGCCGTCGGCCTTGCGCAGGAATTCCGGGGCGCGGCCCTCGGGGATATCGAATTCGTCGTAGCGGAAGCTCACCTTGGCGAAGTCGAATTCCAGGCTGCCGTAGGACGCCGGGTAGCCCTCCCAGGACTCCATGCCGTCGCTCTCGAAGGAGCCCAGCTCGATGATGGGCCGGGGCGGCTCGTCGACGATCCGCAGGCTGTCCTGGTTGGCGCTGGGGGGCGGCAGGTCCGGGGCCACCTCGGCGAGCACGCCGGACACCAGGCTGGCTTCCTGGGGGGACAGAGGCGGCAGGGCGAAGAGCCGGGCCAGCACTGCCGGGTTGCCGGCGCCGGTGACCGGGCCGGCCTCGCCCTTCTCCAGGTCGATGTACCAGGGCTGCTCCAGGACGGCGATCTTGTCGGCCCAGGGGCTGGTGGACAGGACGGG
>JBLNBI010000378.1:0-5927 GCA_050259815.1 Actinomycetota bacterium
ACTCCGCCGAAACCGTGGAGCAGACCCGCACCATCGCCGCCCTCGCCGGGGAGCAGGCCGCGGTGCGGGAGAAGATCTCGGGAAGCATCGCCGAAATCGCCGACCTGGCTTCCCAGACCAATGCCTCCGTGGAGGGCTGCGACAAGCTGGTGCGCACCGTCCAGGTCCAGATCGGCGGCATCCGGCAATCCCTGGCGGAGCTGGGGGGCAGGGCGGCCGGGCATCTGGAGACCATGCTGGATGTCCTGGAGGAGATGCGGGCCAATAACATCCTGGTCATGAATTCCCGCACCGTCGAGGATGTCCGCCACCCCATCCAGCGGGTCCGGGAACTGGAGCGCCGGCTGGAGCCCTGCGAAGCCGCCCTCAGGGCAGAGGGCCATGGCGATCCCAGTTCTCCGGCCAGCCGTCTGCTGGCTGCCCTGGCGGATTACCGCCGGGTCCGGGACGCCTGCCTGTCCGCCGCCGAGGCCGGCGACCTGGAGGCGCCCAAGACCTCCATCCCCCGGGAGCTGCGGCCCCGCTACGAGGCGCTGAAGGCCCTCCTGGCCGAGATGCTGGAGAGCCGGCCGGCGGCGGGGGCGGCGCTGGCTTCCACTTCCTGAAGGAGAGCCGAACCATGTCCAACGCTCCCATCATGCGGGTCGCCAGCCGGCGCCCCCGCCCCGGCTGCGGCCCGGCCTACGAGGCTCTGGTCCGGGGCATGTTCTCCGAGGTCAGGCGATTCCCGGGCTTCCAGGGGGCCGAGCTGATTCCCCCCGTCGCCGCGGAGGGGGATTACCAGGTGGTGCTGAAATTCTCCACCGAGAAGGAAATGGCCGCCTGGGACGACAGTGAGGCGAGGCGGCAATGGCATGCCCGCCTGGCGACGGTGGCCGAGGGCAAGCCCGAGTACCGGCTCCTCACCGGCCTGGAAGCCTGGTTCACCCCGCCCCTGGTGGAAGCCCGCCGGGTGCCGCCCCGGGGACGCATGGCCCTGGTTTCCTGGCTGGGCATCTTCCCGACGGTGCTCTTCCTCCAGCTCGCCCTGCTGCCGGTGCTGGCGCCGCTGCCCCTGGTGCTCCGGGTCGGCATCTTCACCGCCCTGGTGGTCCTGATCATGACCTGGGGCGTCATGCCCCGGCTGACCCAGTGGCTGCGGCCCTGGCTGATGAAGGAATAAGCCTTTCTACTGCCCGGCCTGGATCAGCCCCTGGACCTTGGCGGCGCAGATGAAGTCGTTTTCCGACAGGCCGCCGATGGCGTGGGTGGAATAGCGCACCCGGCAGCGGTTGAAGCCTACTTCCATTTCCGGATGGTGGTCTTCCTGGTGGGCAATCCAGGCGACGGCATTCACGAAGGCCATCACCTGGTAGTAGTTCTTGAACCGGAATTCCTTGGCGATTTCCTGGCCGGACTGTTCCCAGCCGGGCAGGTCCCGGAGCAGGCGGCTGATTTCGGCCGCTTCCAGGGGCGGGACGCCCCCTTCGCAGGGGCGGCACTTCTTGGAGCTGAGGTCGCAGGCGCTCATGGCGGCATCTCCCGGTCGAGTGCATCGAAAAAGGATGGAGCTGTCATTTGGACCCTTTTTTCGCCGGGGCGTTTTCGGTGGGGCGAATTATGACCTATGGTATAGTCATGAGTCATATATATAACAATGCGTAAAGGGTGGGAGTGAGCGTGGAGCGACACGGACCGGACTCTGAAGGTATTGCTGCATCCATTGCCGGGCAGAAGGGCGACCAGCCGGTGAAGCAACCGCGGAAGGTTTCCCGGGCCGCCGTCTTTGCCGGGGTAGTGCTGGCGGTGGTGCTGCTCCTGGTTGCCTTGCTGGGGCTCGAGCTGCGGCGCAGCCACAACCGGGAGATCGAGAACGCTACCCGCATCACCCAGTCCCTGGCCCGGGTCCTGGAGCAGCAGCTCCTCGGTTCCATCGAGAAGATCGACCTGATGGCCCGGGAGGCCGAATACCAGTATTCCGCCTACCTGGACCGGGACGGGCTCCCCGCCGAGCGCATGTCCCCCATGCTGGCCCGGCTCCTGGCCCGCATTCCCGGCGTGCTGAGCCTGCGCCTGGTCAATGAGGACGGCAACTACGTGTTCGACGCCAGCGGCAAGCCTTCCCAGGCCAGCATTGCCGACCGCAAGTATTTCAAGGTCCATCAGATGGGCGAGGCTTCCGGGCTGTTTGCCGAGGGGCCGCTGTTTTCCCGGGTGGTGGGCAAATGGACCATCACCTTCAGCCGCGGGGTGCATGACCGGCAGGGCCGCTTCCGGGGCATCGTCCAAAGCTCCATCCAGAGCGACAGCCTGGCGGCGGCGTTCCATGGCGTCGCCATCGGCGCCAGCGATTCCATTTCCCTGATCAGCGGGGACATGGTCATGATCGCCCGCATGCCGGCGGTTTCGGAGAGCATCGGCAAGCCGGTTCCCAACACCCAACTGGCCAAGCTCATCGCAGTGAATCCGGTGGAGGGAAGCTACTCCGCCACCAGCACGGTGGACGGCGTCCGTCGCATCTACAGTTACCGCCGCCTGGGCGACCAGCCCTTCTATTTGGTGGTGGGGACGAGCTACGACACGGTGCTGGCCGAGTGGCGCCGCACCGCCGCGGTCTATGGGGTGGTGGCCTTCCTGTTGGTATTGAGCGCGCTCTTCCTGGTCCGCCGGGCCAGCCGGCAGTTCAGCGAGACCGAGCGCATTGCCGAGGAACAGCGGCAACTGACCAGCGCGGTGTTCTCCAATTCCCTGGAGGGCATCATGGTCACCGACGGCAGCAACCGGATCGTCGCCGCCAACCCAGCCTTCACCGACATCACCGGCTATGCCATCGATGAGGTGCTGGGCCGGGAGCCATCGTTCCTGCGCAGCGACCGCCACGACGAGAGCTTCTACCGGGAGCTCTGGTCCGAGGTCCAGGACCGGGGTTCCTGGCGGGGCGAGGTCTGGAGCCGGCGCAAGTCCGGGGAGGTGTTCCCGGAAATCCTGGCCATCAGTACCCTGCGGACTTCCCGGGGCGGCATCACCCATTGCATCAGCGTCTTTACCGACATCACCGAGCGCAAGGCCATGGAAGAGCGTTTCCGCTTCCTCTCGGAGCACGACTACCTGACCGGCCTGCCCAACCGCCTCTGGCTCCACAGCCAGCTGCCCTTGTCCCTGGCGGAGATCGAACTGGGCGGCGAGGGTATCCTGGGCATCCTCTTCCTGGACCTTGACCGCTTCAAGAACGTGAACGACTCCCTGGGCCACAATGTCGGCGACCTGGTCCTGAAGGAACTGGCCCTGCGCATGGTCGCCCTGGTGGGCGAGGCGGGCGTGGTTACCCGCCAGGGCGGGGACGAGTTCGTGATCGTCCTCAACCGCTGCGGAAGCCTTGCCGATGTCCAGGCCCTGGCCCGCTCCGTCCTGCGGGAGACGGCGCGGCCCATGCGCATCGAACAGCATGACATTTCCGTGACCGGCAGCATCGGCGTCGCCCAATATCCGGACCATGCCCCCGATATGCTGGCCCTCCTCAAGCACGCCGACCTGGCCCTTTACGAGGCGAAGCGGGCCGGGCGCAACCAGTTCGCCCTGTACCGGCCGGAAATGGACGAGCAGATCCGCCAGCGGGTGGAAATCGAGGCGGACCTCTGGGAGGCCATCGACAACGGGAATTTTGTCCTCCATTACCAGCCCCAGGTTCGCGCCTCCTCCTGCGCCGTGGTGGGGGTCGAGGCCCTGCTGCGCTGGAATCACCCGCGCCGGGGCCTGCTGAGCCCGGGAGCCTTCCTGTCGGTGGCCGAGGAATCCATGCAGATACTCCCCATCGGCCGCTGGGTGCTGCGGGAGGCTTGTCGCCAGGCAAAGGCCTGGCTGGACCAGGGCATGGCCCTGACCACCGTGGCCGTGAACCTGTCGGCCCTCCAGTTCCAGCATGAGGATGTGCTGGAACTGGTCAGGGATGCCCTGGCGTCCACCGGCCTGCCGGCCCACCACCTGGAGTTGGAAATCACCGAATCCCTGATGATGGAGGACACCGAAATCGTCCTCGACGTCCTGCGCAGCCTCAAGGCCCTTGGGGTGCAGCTTGCCATCGACGATTTCGGCACGGGCTTCTCGTCCCTCGGCTACCTGGAACGCTTCTCCATCGACCGGATCAAGATCGACCGCTGTTTCGTGGAGTGCCTGCACCGCGCCTCCGGCCCCAACACCATTGCCCGGGCCATCACCAATATCGCCCACGTCCTCAACCTGGAGGTGGTGGCCGAAGGGGTGGAGACCGAAAGCCAGTACGACTACCTGCGGGACATCGGCTGCGACTACATCCAGGGTTTCCTGTTCGCCCGGCCCATGCCGCCGGAGGCGATCGTCGAGCTGTGCAAGGACGGCAAGATGGCGACCCTGCAGCCGGCCTAGCCGGGGGAGGCCCGGTCCGGGCCGAATATGGCATGGTCATTGCTGAGTCGGGGCGGTCAGCCCGTCCGAGGACCCAGCAATGATCTCCCAGCTCAACAACGCCTACAAAATCGCCTCGTTTACCGCTTATTCCACCGCCGGCCGGCAAAACGCCGCCACTCAGCCGGCATATTCTGCCGACAAGGTATCCATCTCCGAGGCCGCCCGCCGCCTCGCCGCCGCCGACAGCCAGGCGGCGAACGCCGCCGGGGCGGCGTCCCTGCCGGAGGGGATCAGGCACTTCCTGGAGCGGCTGGTCGACGAACCCGCTTTCGGGGCGTCCTATGCCGACGGCTACGTCAACAACGTGCATACGGCCTGCATGACTATCGACGAGGCGATCAAGGGTAGAAGCGCCCTGGAAGCCGGCCAGAGCCGGCTCCAGTCAAGCTGGGCCGGCATCCAGGCCAAGGGCGGGACCCCGGCCGAGCAGTTCGCCCAGTTGCTGAGGGAGGAATTGTCCCTGCCCCAAAGCTACTGGGACGCCCAGGACCCCGGCCACTCCATGTCCGACATCCGCGCCTTCACCCAGGCCAAGGCGGATTACCTGGAGCAGTACATCGCCGCCAAGAAGGCGGTTTGATTAGCGAAGGGGAGGGGGCGTCGCCCCCGGAAAACGCAACGGCTTTCCCTGAGTCCATTCCCGATGGGCCAATGGCCGTCACCGGCTCATGGAAGCAATCTCCTCCAGTATCCAGTCGCGTAGCACCTGCACCTTGCGCTCGTTCTTCTTCGCTTCGGGATAGACAAAGAAATAGCTCCGTCCCGAAGGCAGGGCGACATCGAAGGGCATGACCAGCCGTCCGTTGCGCAGGTCGTCGTAGGCCAGGATGTTCTGGGTCAGCAGGAGGCCGGCTCCCTCCAGGGCGGCGTCGAGGGCGTGGTTGGAGTGGTTGAAACGCAGCCCGCGGGTCAGGTCGCTTCCCGGCAGACCGACGGCTTCCAGCCATCTGGCCCAACTCGGGGCTTCCGGATAGCCGGCCAGGGCGTCATCGTGGAGAAAAGGCACCTGGGGCAGGACACCGGGCCGATCCAGGGGGCCGAAACGCTCGATGAGCTTCGGGCTGCATACCGCGATCAGTTTTGCCTCCACCAGCTTTTCGTAAACCAGGGTGGAATCGTTGCCGGCGGAGGAGGGCGCGCTGCGGATGGCGGCATCCACGCCGTCCGCAGCGAAGTTGGCATAACTGGGCGACGATGAAATTCGCAGATCGATGTCGGGGTGGGCTTCGGCAAACCGGTAGAGCCGTGCGGCCAACCACTTCGCGGTCAGTCCGGGGGAGGTGCTGAGCACCAGCACCCGGTCGTCGCCGCCGGTACGCAGGCCGGCAACCGCTTCCCGGATCAGCCCGAAGCCCGCCTGCAGGCCGGGATACAGCAATTTTCCCTGGGCCGTCAGGGCCACCGAGCGGGTTCGCCGTTCGAAAAGGCGCAGGCCCAGGAAATCCTCCAGTCCTCGTATCTGGTGGCTCAGGGCACCCGGGGTGACATTCAGTTCGACGGCCGCC